>JAESPY010000080.1 GCA_016765435.1 Emcibacter sp. | reverse complement strand
ATAATGTTACGGTGGTACCTTTGCCTTTGGCACTGATGACGGAAACCGTGCCATCATGTTTTTCGATGAGCTGTTTGACATAGGTCAGGCCAAAGCCGATGCCTGCTGTCGGGTTAGAATATATGTCTGACAGATGGGTGTCGTGGCAGAAAATTTTGGCCAGTTGTTGGGATGACATTCCCGCCCCATTGTCAGTGCAGTTTATCAGACAGGCGCCGTCACTGTCCCCAGTGGCGGTGAGGATTATTTCTCCGCCGGGGGAGGTAAATTTCAAGGCATTGCTCAGCAGGCTATGAATGGCCTGTTGCAGGCGGCCTTTGTCTCCGAATAAATGCTCATATTCCAAGTCAATTTGACAGGACAGCGCAACCTGATTTTTTTCAGCGTCGCCGGACATTTTTTTCAGGCATTCGGTCATCATGGCCGCGACAGGAAACTTTTCTTCCTGTAAGGCGAATTCTGTTGTTTCCAGTTCTTTTAGTTCCAGCAAGTTATCAATCAGGTGAAGCAGGTCTTTTCCAGCTCCGTGAATGTCCTGGGCATAACTTTTGTAAGATTCCTGTCCGATGGGGCCGAGCATTTCCGACATGATGACCTCAGAAGATCCAAGAATACCATTAAGCGGTGTTTTGAAATTATGGTGCATGGCGGAAAGAAGGTTTCTTTTGATTTCCCGGGCGGCATTATTGCGGTGGTTATTGTCACCGTCATTCTCGCGCAAAATACAGATAAATTTAGAATCCTGCCCATCACTGCTGAAAGGGCGGATGGTCATGTCCACATTTAGGATTTTACCACTTTTTGTTACCCAAGGACAAAAAAGAACAGCGGCCTGACGGCTTTCCAGCGCTTTTTCAATGACATGCCGATTGGGTTTGGATTGGGTTGCTGCGATAAAGTCATAAAGACTGTGGCCGGAAATCTCATCAAGTTGATATTCTGTAATCAATTCAAAGTGATGATTGATATCCCGGATGACCGGGGAATGATTGTCTGGTTCGCGGGAGATGATGGCAATGGCAGTGCTGACTTCATGAAAGACAGAGTCAAACAGGCCAAATTCTTTTTCATGGGGAGCGGTAGCCAGAATGTCCGTGCTGGATATTCTTTGTCTTTTAGCTGTCTGTTTGTTCAATAATGAAGCATTCATTGTTTGAATGGCCTACATCCCAATAATGTGAATATCATTCCTGATATTTAAACCTACACAGTGATTTTAAAATGAGATTCCTCTCACAGATTCAAATCACTAGGGGAATCATCCTCTAAATGATTCGCCGAATCAACAAAAAAATTAACCTTTTGTTAACTATTTTGGGATGAGGCGGATTATTTTTTGTCAGGTTCGGTGAAAAATAGAGGGAAATTTGGGGGAAAAACGGGGTGTGAGATATAGTAAAGAAGGGAATTTACCCGGGTGTAAAGTCCGGATAAATATATTTATTATAAAGCCTTAGGGTCAGACTTATGGGCAACCACCGTCAAAATTAATTGACCCGTAACGGGGCTTCTGTACAGCCACTTGATAGACGTCATGGCTGGCAAACATATTATTTTGCTGTGTGTTGCTGAAATGGACAAAAATAGGTTCATAACGGTATACGACCTCTGAAATGACAACGGTTTCATATTCTGCAATCGAGAAATTCCCGGGGATACGGTCAAGGTCAGCCTCTTCGCCTTCTGCACCAATCTTGCTGGCGACAGATATATTATTGGTTCCTCTACATTGCAAATTGATCACATTACCACCGGCAGTACCCGTGACGTAGGAGATGAATAATTGTCCATTTTCATCCAGTTCCAGAGGCTTCATTATATTGTCAATAGCGTCGAAAATATCTTGTATGGCGGCGCTGCTCAGGTTCTTATTCTGGGAAACTAGGTTGCTCATGGAGGTCACTGTCATATTTGATTTCCGGTGAGCCATGAGCAGTCGGAATGTTTCAAATCCACCCAAAAGTAAGAGCAGAGTGACCGGAAATGTAATCGCAAATTCGATCAGAATGGTGCCTTTGGTGGATTTTTTAAGCTTATGGATAAAGCGGGGAACCATCATTTTTTTAAATTTGATAAGCATGATACCGCCTCCTTATGTCTTGACTGCGACAACACAACCGGGAGAAGGCGTGCCGTAGGGTTCGTTCTGAATAACGGTGCTGGCGGTCAATCTGATTTTTCCATCATCATCACTGATCATTTTTGAGAAATACCCCGTCATGAAATCTGCGTCATAGACGGCTTCATAGAGAACCACTTCTCCGGGACCACCCACACCGTCCGTGCCAACCTCGCTGTCCCAACTGTCATTGCAGTTCATATCCGTGTAGCTGTCGACACCTGCGGAATAACTGCCGTCACCATCGGTGTCCGTGTAGGGCTCCGGCAGTCCCACATTTCCAAAATTATCATAAACCTTTTGTTTGACCACAAGGTTGCTCAGATCAATCATGCCAAAAGTTCGCTCATGCAGCAGATCATTGATATATTCTTCGCGGGTTTTGCCGTCTGCGGCGTAACCGGTCATGCCGGAACGGGAGGCTTCCGAGATGGCGCCTTCCAGAAGAACGGTGCTGACCATCGTTATGCCTACTTCCAAGGTCCCGATCGTGGCAAGTGACACCATAGGCAAGACAAAGGCAAATTCGATAATAGCGGTGCCTGTTTGGCTTTGCCGCACCCTTTTCAGAAATTTTCTGATGTGGTTCTGTCTGAGTATATTTTTCATATTTAGAGCTCCTGAATAATTAAATTATTTCTGAAGTAACTCTCCTTGTAGCGTGACTTTTTAAATATTTATTTGTCTTTGTGATATTTTAAGAAGCCATGTTGGCTGTAAGCTGGCAGGCNGCNGGTCCCATTAAAACAACAAACAATGTGGGCAAAATAAACAGAATCAGCGGAATGGTCATNGTGGCGGGAAGTTTGCCNGCTTTTTCTTCCGCTTTCATCATGCGGTCATTTCTGAATTCCGCAGACAGTACCCTGAGGGATTCAGCCAGAGGCGTCCCNTATTTTTCCGATTGAATGAGGGTNGCCGTTACCGATTGTATNGAGGGTAGCGTTACGCGCTNGGCNAGATTAATGAGGGCCTGTCGGCGTTCCGGTAGNAAACCAAGNTCAATGGCCGTATAACTCAGTTCGTCNGCAAGGTCNGGCCCGGTTTGGGACATTTCCTTGACCACNCGTTGCAAGGCTGAATCCAATGTCAATCCGGCTTCTGCACAGATCACCAGAAGNTCNAGCATATCCGGCAGGGATNTTTGCATAAGCAAATTGCGTTTGGTGGTAATNTTTTTCAGTATGGTTTCTGGTAGGAACGAGGCGATAAGAACGGACCCGCCACAGGCAAGTGTTTTCATCATTGGNTCCAGATCAAATAAATTCATGCCGTAAATCAGAACCACGGCGATTGTACCGATCAGAAGGGGNANAACCAGTTTGGAAAACATGAAATAGACCAGAGCATCTTTGGAACGGTATCCTCCCTGAAGCAGTTTCATGCGGAATTTATCGGCCTGTTCATTTTTCAACAGATTAAATTTATTCACGACACTTTGTATGGTGCCAAGGTAAGAGGATTTCCCTACCGTTGGCCTGCGTTTGGTCGGCGCGGTATAGCCCCGTTTCAGGTCTTGTCTGCGGTCTTGCAGATGTTTGACCCGGCCATGCATGGGATCTTTGATGATCCCNCTGCTCCATATGGCCAGAACCACNAGNAAGGCNGACATGGCGGCAAGAACCGTTATGATGTCTTCTATTTTGATGCCATCCGGCAGATAAGCTTCCATATTCTAGACCTCAAAATTTATCATTTGTGCCAGGATGTAGATACCAATGCTCATCCACATGGCGGCACCCATCAGAGCCATTTGNCCTCTTGGNTCGGTGAACATGACGGCCATATATTCATAATTCATAAAAGAGAGTAGTCCGCACATAAGGAAGGGCAGGGATCCAATNATATAGGCACTGGCTTTACCTTCCGAGACCATGGCTCTGATNTTGAGTTTCAATCTCGTCCGGCCTCTGAGAATTTCTGTCAGATTGGTCAGGGTTTCTGTAAGGTTGCCNCCGGTTTCCTGTTGTACGGACAGACTGATGACGAAAAATTTAAAATCAGGGGTATCAAGTCTTTTCGCTGTGGACCAGAGGGCCTCATCCATTGTTTTTCCCAANCTTATTTCATCGGTTATGATGCTGAACTCTTTGGCAATNGGGTCTTGCATCTCCCGCGCAACGGCGCTGATTGATTCCGTAACAGGAAGTCCNGCACGCAGNCCCCGCACGATGAGGTCAATGGCTTCGGGGAATTGNGCGGTGAATTTNTTCAACCGGCCTGNGATTACTCTATTGACGTAGGTATGGGGAAGAAATANTCCNATAAAAATNCCTGCCATTACGGCTGGNACNATGGACAGGCCNACAAATATGTTNAGAACAAATGNCGCNACCACAGCAAGNAGGACCGTGGCGATAGCATAATTCTTAAACGTAATATTCTTNCCGGTTTTNTTCAGNCGNANGCGTAATTCATCGGGCTTNGGNNTNAACCGATCAAGCAGGGNNGTTTCTTTTTTGACAAAAAGAGCTTTTTTAGCTTGTTCTTTGGCAAGNTTTTTATTGTTTCCATGGCGAATNTTGATTTTNTCAAGTCTCTTGCCCACGATNTTATTGCCGTTGCTAAACATACCGGCCGCGGCGGCCAATGTGGCCAGAATGATAAATACNCAGGCAAATATACCGATNGTAACTATGGTTGGATCTGTAACATTCATTATAATTCCTATAAGGCCTCCATCANTGCTTTGTCTAAACCAAAATAGGCCGCTTTTTCCATGAAATACGGACGGACGCCNGTGGATTTAAAACGACCCTCCAGNTTNCCGTCCGCGTCTTCTCCGGTAAACTCATATATAAANANATCTTGCGTGGTGATAATTTCACCTTCCATACCGACAACCTCAGTGATGGCNGCGCANCGACGGCCTCCATCCCGCATACGAGAGACCTGNACGACGAGGTCGACAGCNCCCGCAATCTGTTCCCGCACNGCCTTNTGGGGCAATTTCAAATCTGCCATNCCNATCATATTNTCCATACGTGTCAAGGCTTCNCGNGGGTTATTGGCATGAAGGGTNCACATGGANCCATCATGNCCGGTATTCATGGCCTGAAGCACATCAAAGGCNTCGGCNCCACGGACTTCCCCCAGAATAATACGGTCAGGACGCATACGNAGGGCNTTTTTNACNAGATCACGCATNCTGATCTCACCCTTGCCNTCAAGGTTGGCGGGGCGNGTTTCCAGCCGGACCACATGNGGCTGTTGCATTTGCAGTTCGGCGGTATCTTCGATGGTNACNACNCGTTCNCCNANNTCAATCATGCGGGAGAGGGCGTTNAGCATNGNGGTTTTCCCNGAACCNGTACCNCCGGANATAAGAATGTTCAAGCGGCAGGCCCCGGCAATTTTCAAGACGGTGCCCATATCATGNGACATACTNTTCCAGTCGATCATATGNTCNAGGGTNATTTTNTGCTTGGCAAATTTACGAATGGAAATGGATGCCCCGTCCAGTGCCAGAGGCGGAATGATAATATTCACGCGACTACCGTCAGCAAGGCGGGCATCACAAAGTGGGGTTGATTCATCAACTCTACGGCCCACGGCGGTCACAATCCGGGTGCAAATATTCATCAGATGCTGATTGTCCCGGAAGGTCACATCGGAAAGTGTTAATTTCCCGCCTTTTTCAATATAAACCTGCTTGGGGCCGTTGACCATGATCTCGGTAATCTCTTCATCATTAAGAAGAGGCTCTAGTGGTCCAAGTCCCAGCATATCATGCAGCAACATATTAACCAGATCACGCTGTTCGCGCAGGTTCAGGTTTATTTTTTCCTGCGCCATCAGCTCATTGACGGCTTCACTGACCTGTTCGGCCAATTCGGATCGGTCCATTTCATTGGCGGCCGAGGCATCAATATATTCAAGCAGCAGGGGTTGCAGCCGATCTTTGGCATCCATGATGCTGTCTTGGCTGACCTGTTGTTTTTGTTCGTTGGTTTGTTTCTGGGCATCTTTACGCTTACGGACGACGTTGACTTCCTCTTCCGCAGCAGGTTCTTTTTTACTACTCTCAGAGGTTAAAATATCATTCAGAAGAACGGTGACCAGATCACGTCGTTCAAGTTCGTTTAACTCCATCCGATGGCGTTTTGTTTCTTCTTCAATGAGGTTTTCAATGAAGGAGGTAACTTCATTACGTTCCATTTCCCGGGCCTGTGCCGGGTCCATTTTTTCGAGCATTACAGATTCGATGAGATCGTAAGCCTTGTCTACCATACCGGCATCGGACATAACGTCGTTATCTCCGGGCGGCGGGCTTGCCGTGGGGACTTCATGGGTTGACGCGAGCTGCCCTTTGCCAAAACCGTTCGGGTTACGAACTTTTTTGGCCATCAGGGCTGAGCCGCTATCTTGGTTTGTTTTTCTTCCAAACGCCGGTTTCATTTTTTCTCACGATTTCACTATGTTAATAATTACTCTTGGGTCCATATATTCTTACGGGATCACTTCTTTTTTGATCCTGCGGTCAGTTTCTTCCAAAATGAATCTTTTGAATTTTCTGTGTTGCTGCCGGTAATATCCGCACTGATTGCCTTTAATACCTTGACAATTTTGCTCATTGACGCGGCTTGAGGTAAAGGCTTTCCCGCACGGGAGACCTGAACCATCAGCTTTGCATCAAAAGGAATTTCCCAATCCACAGGCCGTTCAATGGATGCTTCAAAATCTTTTTTGTCCACTTCGACCATGCCAGCACCGGCAACTTTATTCAGAACGATCTTGACGGTTTTATTCGGGGCTATGGTTTTGCAGAGCGCCAGAAAGCGGATAACATCACGTGCGGCCGCAAGAGTGAGGTCAGAAACCAGTATGATTTCATCGGCTTCTGATAACATCAACGGATATTCCGCTGCCATGTTGCGCGGAAGGTCCATCAGCACATAATTAAAATTATGTTTCAGTTCTGACAGCAGATGGCTCATGGCCGATGGNTCGGTATAGNTCGGATCATTCAAGGAGGCTTCCGACCCTAAAATNGACAGGTTATCNCCNTGNCGGATCATGGCCCGTTCAATGAACAGCCCGTCAATCCGGCTTGGATTTTCCAAGGCATCACAAAGACCGCGTCCGGGCTCCAGATCAAATGTCAAAGCATCTGTGCCGAAATANATATCCATATCAAGAATGGCGGTATTGCGTTTCATATCATTGGCGATGATCCANGCACAACTGCTGACGACGGTGCTGGCNCCAACGCCGCCNCGCATGCCNACAANGGCAANCAGCTTGTCTGTTTCATTNTCTGAGACNTGAACTTCCGGTTCNCTGGATATGCGCAGGGTATTTTCNGCGGCCAGAATACATTCTCTTATTTGTTCTGTGGTCACGGGTTTTACAAGATATTCATGGACCCCGGAATTGATCANATTNCGGTAAAGCTCAATATCATTTTCTTTGCCGATGGCAATGACCATGGTTCCCGGTTCGCAGACCTCGGCCAGCGCATTCATGTCTTCCATGGGGTTTTCGGATTTTGCCAAATCGACAAATAAGAATGTAGGTGGTGTAGAGGTTGCCAGCGTTCTGATGGCATTCTCAATACCGCCTTTTTTAATCTGGGATGTGTTCCATTCCCGTTCGTTCAGGACGGGGACCAGAGCTTGTGTTGTTTCATCATCACAGACATAGGCCTCGAATTCATCTTCGACAGTTTCATTTTTTTTCAGCAGTGAAGCTATACTCATGATCTTTTCCTGTTACTATTTCTTGGCTGTACCNGAAGATAATTTNCCAGGTNTNTTTGTTCTGTNNGCACGAACGGCATTNGCAGNTTTNTCNGAGTCTGGNGTGCCGTTGGCNANACCTGTAATCAGGTCGCGGGGGTTGGCNACCATAAGNCCCAAGTTCGCTTGCGTGGAACAGCCAAAATTGGGTATNTTNACATTGTTATAATTNCCGGTGGANGGNTGNGACCAGTCATCACATACNGGNGGNGTCACAATATAGCGTGATATTAGCAAACGGGCCTGATTTTCCGCCGGACTCATGCCGTAGGGTGTGATATCCGGGGAGAGATGTAATCCTCGTTTTTTCAGGAGCCCGGACAGAAAAATCATTCTTTTCCGGTTTTCATCAGACAGGCTACCATCCCGGTTCAGAGGGAAATCCATGCTTAATTCATCGCCGTAAGATACATTACTTCTCATCATGAATTTGTCCAACCGNTCGATGNCTNTACCGGACAGGTCGNNNCGCCCGGNGGCGAAAGANATNATGAAAGGTATTTTGATCATTTCTACCAGATTGCGTTTTTGGGTGTCGCCATCGGTGAAGTTAGCTGAGCCACTGCAATTGCTGAGGATCAGNCAGGCCATAAGTGTAGCGGAGCCGGTAACGCAAGTTTTTATGTTTTTAATCAGTGTTTTTTTCATTATCTTTTCCCTAGTCCAGAATGAATCCGGCAGCACTCTTAAGCTTATGGCCGTTTTTTCCCTGTACGGGTTCTGGCATGTTTGGTTTTCTTGTGGCATATGACTGGCCTTTGATATAACGGTCATAATCACTTGGCATCTCGAACCCGTCTGTGGGCATGGGCATTGTGCCGCCTTTGTGAGGACGAACAATATAAGGGGTTACGATGATGACCAATTCCGTTTCCTGACGGCGAANTTTACTGGATCTGAATAGGGCGCCCAGAACAGGAATATCGCCAAGCCACGGGAATTTTTCCAGATCGTGGCCGACAGTATTCTGAAGAAGTCCGGCAATGGCAAAGCTTTGACCGCTGCCCAGTTCAATGGTGGTTTCAACCCGCCGGGTGCTTAAGGCCGGGATATTAAATCCCTGTAGTGTAATCGCCCCGTTTGAAGACAATTGACTGACTTCCGGTTTGATATGCATATTGATCCGGCCACTATCCAGAACCACCGGTGTAAAATCGAGGGAAATACCAAATTGTTTGAATTCGATAACCACCTGACCATCGTCAAGGGTCGGGACCGGATATTCACCGCCGGCCAGAAAGCTTGCCGGCTCTCCCGACTGTGTTGTCAGGTTAGGTTCGGCAAGAATGGACAGGACGCCTTCGGTTTCCAGCGCATCTATGATAAAATTAACATCAAAGTTGCCGGCTTTAAAACCACCAAACAGGCTGTTGAGACCACGGCCCTGAACAGCGAATTCCTTGAGAAGGTTATTGGTCAGGCCGGTGGGGTCGGGGATTAAATTAAGCACATCGGCACCTTGTACCATACCAATAGCGGTGGTGCCGCTGGCGAAAAGATTTTCCCAGTTAAAACCAAGTTGTTTTTTTGTATCCCGGCCAATTTCGGCAATTCTGACACGCAGATTTACTTGAACCGGCGTGGCAATGGAAAGTTTGTTGATGATGGTGCTTTTCTTGCCGATGAAGTCTTCGGCCATGCGCCGGGCATCTTCTGCCTCTTCCGCATTATCCACATTTCCGGTCAGGACCAGCAGGCCTGAATAGGATTGAATCTGAATATTGGCATTAGGAAGGACATGATTAAGCGCCTTTTTAAGACTGCCAAGGTTATGATTGACAGATATGGTGCCTTCATAAACCACTTCGTCATCATCATTAACCGCATATAGGTTGGTTTCGCCCTGCTGCTTGCCAAAAACATAGACTAATGTTGGTGATTTGATTTGCAGGTCGGCGATATCAGCATTGGCAATAAAAACATTATTCGCAGGTTCTTTAAAGCGAATTAAAGTCCCTTTGCCAACTTCGATNTTNNGTTGNTCAGGNTCTTTGGCCACTGTATTGACGGTNGTGANAAGAGACAGAANCGGCAGNGTTAATGCCATGATAACAAAGCATTTNNCCCATTTTGTAAGGGNCAAGGACATTATTTTTTCCATATTNTTTATCATTGGTCTATTTCCTCTTACTCTGTATCGCTGTCATCATCGTCATCACCTCGTCCTGTATTCAGAGCTTGATTCATAAATTTATTGAAATCGATGATACTGCTCTTGTTTTTGTTGCCTCCGCGAAAAACCTTTACGGAAAAATTCTCGCCGCCGGTTGACCCGCCAATCTGTTTGCTGATTTCGCTGTCCCAGGTAATTGTTGTGTTATCCATGGCGGCGTGCAGGGTGTTTTCTTCTTCTGGTGTGCCGAGGCTCCTTAAAACCAGTGTCAGTTCGCCCATTTTCTTGATCAGCAATATCTTTTCCGCATCCTTGGGTGTTACTTCCAATGTGGCTGTCTTGCCAATTGACGGCGTATGAGTCAGATTGTCCGTGCGCTGGTTAATGGCCAGCACCCGTACGTTTCTCATGACGGTTTCACTGACGCGGGCACTTTTCCGGTTGCCGCTGTTGATATTGACCTCATGGGTGAGCAGGATATCAACCATATCGCCGGGAAANACGAAACCCGCATTGCCGCTGGTGGCGGTAATGCGTACGGAAATAGCGCGCATGCCAACGGGCAGTACGGCGGCCATAAATCCTCTGTTTCCCGGTTTTACCAGACGGTTATCCAGAATGGGTTCGCCCGCAGAAATTAGTGATGTGGAAACGGCACCGACAAGAGATTCTATTTTAATTTCAGAATCTTGCTGAATATAACTCTCATGTACCGTTTCATCGGGCCAGGACTGCCAGATCAAATCTTCGGCTTTGATGAAATGTCCGACCGGCATATTAGCGGCGGCGATCAGAACTTTCATTTTTGAGTCCATGACCTTGACGAGTACTTGTTGTTCTCCAGCGGCTTGCGGTTGTGGTGTGCTGACAAGGTTTCTGGCGAGCATGGCGGTAATGCCCGCGACGATAAGAGCGATCCCGATGAGTACNACGCTTTTNATATTTATATTCATTTACACAATCCTTGTTCTGCGGTCNTTAAATTACTTTTTGGTCTAATGCGGTAAATAACTGATACGCCACATAAAGTCCGCCAATGGCGATACCGACACCGTAAGGAACCGCACTTCCCTCCTTTTTTGCCANGGAGAGGTTTATATTTCCTGAAGATTTACAATATTTTGATGCTTTTATGCGATTGAGTACCANAATGANCNCTGCCAGAAGACCGCCAATAAGAGACGTCAGGAACAGAAAATCTAAAACATGCGNTGTTCCNGCCCAAAGTGCGACCACAGGGATTAATTTNACGTCGCCACCGCCCATGACATTGAGGGCAAAAAAAACAGCACATACTATGAANATNACCACCGCGAGGGCCAGAGAGAGGAATATATCCTGAAGGGGCAGGCCGTGGCCGTTGATATAGANGGCAAAAAGATACCCCGGATAGAGCAANNCNGTTGCAAGGCAAAGCNTGTTGGACAGGGTGAAGCTTGTCAAATCGGAATAGGCGGCCCATAGCATGAGGGTGGAGAANAAGATAAGGATTANGAGTGTTAACAAAACTATGGTTTCCATCTGCCTNGGATTTTTATTATGTTAAGACATAGGAAAAAAAGATGAGTTTTTCGTTAACTTATAAGGGCGAATGTGAAAGATATAGCGCGCAAAGGCCCTTAATCTGTCGCCATAACATCTGATATACTAGAGGATGTGTTGTTAAAACTGCTGACCACTGTGCCGGCCATTGTTTTTAAGGCTGTAACGGCGACGATGCCAACCAAGGCGACAATTAAACCATATTCNATNGCCGTTGATCCNGTTTCCGTTGANATGAGTCTTTTGATAAAATGTCTNTTCATAANCATAATCCTCATTTTAAATNAAAATAGAGGCTTTGGAAAAGGGATCCAAAGCCTCTATTTTAGATAATTCAGATCGACGTCGCTTAAGAAGAAGTGCCCGCGAGTTCNGTNCTGATTGANTNGAATGTNGTTCCGAGTTCTGTACCAACAGTTCTCATCGCGCNAATNACGGCAACAGCGATCAAAGCGGCAATCAGACCATATTCAATAGCCGTTGCGCCTTTTTCTGATTTACGTAATTTTGCTAAAAATTTTCTCATGTGTAATCTCCTATAATGTACTCAAGTAAANTTGTTGTTCAATGCCAANNTTGTGANCCTAATATGCATGAGATGTATGAACAAAAGGTTAATGAATATTAGAAATTATGTTTTGATTACAAAAGGTTATGAGGAATAAATTAATATTATTTTAATGATGTTTTTCTGTTTTTTTTAATAAAAATTACTTAAAATTTTACATAAACCACGGGCGCATGTCACGTATCGTGTATGGGGCATATCCCTATAAGATAAGTAAAAGAGGTAAAATTCAGGCGTTCTGCGGCTTATGAGATGGGGTCGTGATTGCTGAGGGTGAGCACCAAATGGGTAATATATCCGTGTGTGCTGTGGATAGAAATGTCGCCACCGATCAGATGCGCCAGGTTTTGAGCAATGGATAATCCATAGCCGGAAGAGATTTGCGGCGTTGATTTTATCTCACTTTGGGGGATATTTTCTTTTTCATCTGGCCCATTTTCCAGTTTCTGAAACAATATTTCTGCGTTTTCTTCTTTAATTCTGGGCCCAAGAACCGGCAATTCGATTCGAACCTGAGCGTTACTGTTAATAAGAACAGATGGTCCGATTGTTTCGTTCCCGTGGGCCCTTTTGATTGTGCTGGCCAACATTTTGGTCAGGCATAGTTCAACACTTTGTTTGTCGTTATAGAGAATAACATCAATATTATTGTCGTTATCCATAAGCTGGATATCTTTTTCCCGCGCCATGCTTTCAATATTATCCCGGCAGCTCTTTAATACTGACTTCAGGGAAAATGATTCTGGTGCAATCTCCATGAGCCCGGCTTCAAGTCTGGCGGAGTCCAGCACATCATTGACGGCTTCTTTTAATTGCACGGCAGCGCTCAGGATATTTTTGATATTTGCATGATATTGCGGATTGACTGGCCCCCATGCTTCCATATCAATCATTTCCGAGAATCCGATGATCGCGTTCAGAGGCGTTCTGAATTCGTGAGACAGATTTTGGAGTAACTCTGCGGCAACATCCTCATTACAGGCTTTTTGTGCAGGTGTTTCCTGCACCGGAGAAGGCTGAATTATGGGCTCTGGCGCTATTGCCTCTTGAGCGACTGCTTGTGTATCAGGTAGGGGAACATGTTGTGTGACAGATTTTAAAGCCTGTGTGGTCACATATTCTTCCGGGTTATTGTCTTTTTGGCTTTGACCGGAGGGTGCCGGCGGGCTGGAGACGGATAGACTGTCATCATTGGCCACGGCACGGGCGCTGCCCCGGAATCCAGTGAAACGGCCCGTATTGATATCAAATATGGCGATGGCACTGATATACCAGAGGGTCTTTTCCTCATTTTGTGAAGAGATGTAAAAGGGCGCATCACGAAAAGAAGAACGATGTTCGAATAGCGATTCGAGGGTTTTTTCCACGTCATCACTATTGTTGTCTGCTGTCTTGGCGGTGCAGAGGGAGATGAAGTCTTCGCCGATAAGGGGGGAGGATGTTTGGCCAAAAACGTAAAAGGCTTCCTCTGAAATGAAGGTAAGATGTCCCGTTCTGTCTACTTCCCAGAACCAGTCAGCGGCGGCTCGGACAAACGCGCGTTGTCGGTCGGTTTCCTGACGGGCATCTTGAAGCTGTTGCCGGGTGTCGTCGTCCATTTGGGGCGAATTGTCTGTAATCTTGATGGTGCTGCTGGGCAGGACGGCGTCATTGGCAGCCGTATCTGTTGGAAAAATATTGTCCGTCTTTACATTCGTGTTAAGTCCCGTGTTTATGCTCGCTTCCTGAAGGGATGTATCCGCGGGACGATGTTGGTCGGCGGTCATGTCTTCAGGAGGGGTGGGGATTTCCGCATCGACGGTTTCGGTTTTGGCCGTTTCTGTTTCTACCATTTCTGGTTCAGTGGGCGGCGTTGGGGCGAGAGGGCTATCAACGGGGTTCTCTTTGGCTATCGGTGCCGTGTCGATGGCGCTTTGTTCAGGAAAATGACTGTGGATCCTCTGCGCCCGCAATAGCTCCAGAATATTTGCGGTGGTTTCCTCATCCAGAACAGGAACTTCTTCTTCTGCCTGTTTGTCCAGTTCGTTCAAGCTGTATTTCAGCTTTGAACTCTCTGATTCGCGGTAAGCATCTTCCAGCTCATGGCGTACCAGAGGGGACAGCCCGAAACGGCGGGAGATATGAATCCGGTGAGGCTCTGTCCCATAACGGATAATGTGGATAAGTTTTTCATCGGGCAGGAGGGCTTTTTCAAGCAGGGGGCCGGATACTTCGACCACATCTTCACACATAATGTTGATGAGGGCCTCAGGGGGATTGGTCATAGGGTAAAGGGCAGCGGCAATTTCCTGACGTGTTGACAGGGCCACCTGATCCAGAAGTTCTTTTAATATTTCGGTCAGCATGCGAATCTGCAGATCAGATTCCATAGGCCTTTTCTGAAGGAAAAGATCGCTGATATGTGAAAATAACAATGTTCTGCTATGTTCAGACCCATCCTGCGCAAGCGCGATCAGGTTACGAATTCTATCGTCAAACTGAGCTTTTTTCTGCACCCTAAATCTTTCCCAACGTATAAAAGGGGTGCCCCGAAAGCCCCCACTATTCTATTTTCTAACTTACCCATAAGATAAAAATCTCTGATTGAAAAGATATCTTTTTTTTCGGCAAAAAGCCAGTTAAAAGATTGCTTTACACAGAGTGGAAAAACAGATGAATCACCTTGAAATTACGTAAAATTGATTTTTATTGTGTGACTTGGCTAGTTTATAATATAATATGTCACGATTAGGATATTTTATTCCGCAGTATTTTGTTTTTGCGACAGACTTCTTATACAGCTAAAAATAGAATAATAGAAAAAACGGGTTAGGAAATAAACAGGATGCATCATGTTAAACTGGATGACATTGACTGTCGGATTATGGAAAAACTTCAGGAAGATGGCCGGATTACCAATGTTGACTTGGCGAAAAATGTGGGGATTACCGCCCCGCCCTGCCTGCGGCGGGTACGGGCTCTGGAAGAAGCAGGATATATACAGGGNTATCATGCGGACCTTNANGCNGAATCNATGGGNTTTGGNCTGACGGTATTNGCNATGGTTGGCTTGANCAGTCAGGCGGAAAGTGATCTGAAAGCCTTTGAAGATNTGGTNGCGGAATGGCCTTTGGTCCGGGAAACTTACATGCTTAACGGCGAGATTGATTTTATCNTGAAAATAGTNGCGCGNGATTTNGCCCAATTNCAGAANTTCCTGACCAGCAAGCTAACNCCGGCNCCNAACGTGGACAGCGTNAAGACATCNCTNAGCATTCGTTGTGCCAAGAAACTTCACGGTGTNCCCGTGGGNGNGGTTGAGGAATAGCCCGGATANATTCCGGGCTTTNNGNAAANNTTNGNCGNCTTTAGAATTAGGCGTCGTTAAATAAATTCCACCTTGGTGATTTCATAATAGGTTTCGCCCCGGGGGGTTTTAACNTCTATCTCATCACCAATTTTNCGACCGATCAAGGCGCGNCCNATGGGGGAAATATAAGATATTTTCCCGGCAGTGACATCAACTTCATCAACGCCAACGATCTGGTATNTGACCGTTTTATNNTNCTCATCAACGAGNCTGANNGTGCTGGCAAATAACACGCTATTTCCGGAAAGTTCCTTNGGNTCNATCACTTCGGCCCGGCTGATCTTGCCTTCAAGGTCACTGATGCGGGCCTCAATGAATCCCTGCTGGTCCTTGGCNGCGTGATATTCTGCATTCTCNGACAGGTCGCCGTGGGCGCGTGCTTCTTCGATTGCTTTGATCACCGCAGGGCGNTGTTCATGCTTNAAACTTTTTAAATCAACTTCCAGCCGTTCATGGCCTTCTGCTGTCATCGGTACTTTTTCAACCATCATCTAATATTTTCTATTTTCAATACTAAAACATCTCACATACTTTGCCTGATGGCGCAGTATGTTCCTAAATCGTCAATCTATGAAAGACTATCTACTCGAATACATAAGATTGAAGGGGTTTAACTTCAAGTGAGCTGGATTTCAAGACTTTTATTGCTTCCATGGCCGAAATAGCTCCCCGCGTNGTGGTGTAATAGGGGATATTACGGGTCAATGCTGTCCGCCGAAGCTCATAACTGTCGGTNATGGATTGNGCGCCTTCGGTGGTGTTGAAGATCAAATGTGTCATGTCGTTTTTGATGGCNTCNACGATATGGGGNCGACCCTCCAGAACTTTATTGATACGCTTCACGTCAAGTCCGGCATCNTGCAAATATTGCGCNGTGCCGCCAGTGGAGATAACCTCATATCCCATNTNGAGCAACTCACGGGCNGGCTCCACCATNTTATGTTTNTCGCTNTCTTTGACAGAGATNAAAACCGTNCCNNTCAGAGGCAAATGGGTGCCNGCNGCGATTTGNGATTTAAGGAAAGCCTTGGCAAAAGTATCATCCANTCCGATCACTTCGCCCGTGGACCGCATTTCAGGGCCGAGCAAAACATCNACGCCGGGGAAGCGGTTAAAGGGCAGAACAGCTTCCTTCACCGCCACATGTTTCGGCGTGGAAGANGGNAATTTAAAGGTGGACATTTTTTCCCCGGCCATCAGGCGGGCGGCATATTTNGCGATCGGTGCGCCAATGGCTTTGGCGACAAAAGGCACCGTTCGNCTGGCCCGTGGATTAACCTCGATCAGATAAACCCGNTCGTCCTTAACCGCAAATTGNACATTCATTAACCCNTTGATATTCAAGGCAAGTGCCAGCTTTTTCGTCTGTTGGCGGATGTCCTCTATAACGCTTTCTTTCAGGGAGAAAGGCGGTAGGCAGCAGGCACTGTCCCCGGAATGAATCCCGGCTTCTTCGATATGCTGCATGATGGCGGCTACATGAACGGTTGTCCCATCACTGAGCGCATCCACATCCACTTCGGTGGCGCCGCCAAGGTAACGGTCGATCAGCACCGGACTGTCCCAGGATACGGATACGGCCGCAGCCATATAACGTTCCAGCGATGTGGTGTCATAGACAATTTCCATGGCCCGTCCGCCGAGGACATAACTTGGCCGGATAAGAATGGGATAGCCTATTTTCTCGGCAACTTTGACCGCTTCTTCCGTGTTGGTGGCAAGGCCGTTATCCGGTTGCAGAAGGTCAAGTTCATGGACCAGTTTCTGGAATCTTTCCCGGTCTTCCGCCAGATCAATAGCATCCGGCGAGGTGCCTAATATGGGAATGCCAGCATCCTGAAGCGCGTGGGATAATTTAAGCGGAGTCTGACCACCGAATTGGACGATCACGCCGACAACAGTGCCATTTTGCTGTTCGCGCTGGATCAACTCAATGGTGTCTTCTGCGGTCAGTGGTTCAAAATAGAGCCGATCTGAAGTGTCATAATCGGTGGAGACAGTTTCCGGGTTGCAATTGACCATGATGGTCTCATATCCCTGCTCGCTGAGGGCAAAAGCCGCATGGCAGCAGCAATAGTCAAATTCGATTCCCTGTCCGATTCGGTTGGGGCCACCGCCCAGAATGATAATTTTCTTGGCGTCCGTTGGATTCGATTCGCATTCGGCATAACCGCCCGCATCCCGTTCGTATGTGGAATACATATAGGGGGTTTTGGCGTCGAATTCTGCGGCGCAGGTATCAACCCGTTTATAGACGGGATGCAGGTCCAGTTTNCGACGCAGTGCCGTAACATTCTTTTCTGGNTCGCCAATGAGTTCGGCCANCCGGGCATCNGAAAAACCAAGGGCTTTTAANTTGCNCAGTTCAAATCGGTTGTCGGGCAGACCATNTTCCCGAATATGNAATTCCGTATCGGTGATNACNTTGATNTGTTCGATAAACCATGGGTCATATTTGGCAATNGTGTGAATTTCTTCGGGTGTGACNCCCTCCCGTAAGGCTTGTGCCATAACCAACAGACGGTCATCGGTGGGACTGGCCAGCGCGGCCCGGATGGCATTGATNTCGCCATTTTCCGTATCATANCCCGGAATATCGACTTCGTTCAGTCCGGTTAGCCCGGTTTCCATGGAGCGCAGAGCTTTTTGCAGGGATTCCGCAAAGCAGCGACCAATGGACATGGCTTCACCGACCGACTTCATGGCGGTGGTCAGGGTTGGTTTGGTGTTGGGGAATTTCTCAAACGTAAAGCGCGGTATTTTCGTGACCACATAATCTATGGTCGGNTCAAANGCCACGGGTGTGGCCCCGGTAATNTCATTTTGCAATTCATCCAATGTNTAGCCAACCGCAAGCTTGGCNGCGACCTTGGCAATGGGAAACCCGGTGGCTTTGGAGGCNAGAGCCGANGAACGGCTGACCCGAGGGTTCATTTCGATGACNATTAATTCNCCATTTTCNGGNTTGACGGCAAACTGAACGTTTGATCCGCCNGTTTCAACGCCGATTTCCCGNAGNACCGCGATGGAGGCATTGCGCATGATCTGATATTCTTTATCGGTCAGCGTCAGGGCCGGTGCTACGGTGATGCTATCGCCGGTATGAATACCCATAGGGTCCAGATTTTCNATGGANCAGATGATGATGCAATTGTCGGCGGTGTCGCGGACAACTTCCATCTCATATTCNTTCCAGCCNAGAACNGATTGTTCCACCAGAACTTCCCCCACGGGCGAAGCATCCAGACCAGTCAGTATGATCTGCTCAAATTCTTCCCTGTTATAGGCTATGCCGCCGCCCGTCCCGCCCATGGTGAAGCTGGGCCGGATGATGCTGGGTAATTTTACATCCTCTAAAGCGGCAAAGGCTTCGTCCAGTGTTTTAACCACTTGACTGCGCGGCGTGCCGAGGCCCAGTTTGTCCATGGCATCGCGGAACAACAGCCGATCTTCGGCTTTGTTGATGGCCTCCACATCGGCACCGATCAACTGAACATTATATTTTTTCAATATGCCCAGTATGTCCAGTTCCAGCGCGGTGTTCAGTCCGGTCTGTCCGCCCATGGTGGGCAATAGGGCATCCGGGCGTTCTTTGATGATGATTTTTTCAACCATTTCCGGGGTAATCGGTTCCACATAGGTGGCATCGGCAAGATCCGGGTCGGTCATGATGGTCGCCGGATTGCTGTTGATCAGAATAACCCGGTATCCTTCTTCTTTCAGGGCTTTGCAGGCCTGAGTACCAGAATAGTCAAATTCGCAGGCCTGACCGATGATGATCGGTCCGGCTCCGATGATGAGAATGGATTTTATATCTGTACGTTTAGGCATTTTTCTCGATCATTTCCATAAAGCGGTCAAAAAGATAGTGGCTGTCTTGGGGGCCGGGGCTGGCTTCGGGGTGATGTTGCACAGCAAAGACTGGCTTGTCTTTCAGCTCAAAACCACAAAGTGTCTGGTCAAACAAGGATATATGGCTGATCTTAGCCGCCTCAGGCAGGCTGTCTTTATCAACCATAAAGCCGTGATTCATGGAGGTAATCTCCACCTTGTCCGTATTGTAATCCATCACCGGATGATTGGCGCCCCGATGTCCCTGATGCATTTTGACGGTTTTCGCGCCAATGGCCAGAGCCAGTATTTGATAGCCCAGACAAATTCCGAACAGCGGGATATTGCTTTCCAATAAGTCCTGAATGACCGGAATGGCATAGACCCCGGTGGCTGCCGGGTCGCCCGGTCCGTTGGACAGGAAAATACCGTCTGGCTTGTGAGACAGGATTTCCTGTGCGCTTGTCTGTGCGGGCACCACGGTAATTCTGGCCCCGCTTGTGGCAAGGCAGCGCAGGATATTGCGTTTGATGCCGTAATCCACAGCGACGATGTGATACTTTGGCTTTTCAAGCTTTTGATGGCCGTCTTCCAATGTCCAGCAGGTCTCATCCCAGCTATATGTCTCTTTGCAGGAGACTTCGATCGCTAGATCCATGCCTTTCAGTCCGGGCCAGTCAGCGGCCTTTTTGATCAGGGCCGGAATATTGAAATTACCGTCCGGGTTATGGCTGATGACGCCGTTTGG
>JAESPY010000079.1 GCA_016765435.1 Emcibacter sp. | reverse complement strand
GCATTATATTGATATTCCTCATGAAGGGCCGCAGGGACCTCAAACGCAATGGAGACCGTATCATCGGTCTCCTGTCGGATATTGGAAATTTTTAACGAATGAAAAACTGGCATTATTTTAAACCCTGATATTTATTTTATATACATTTGAAGTAGTCGAAAGGCTCCCGACAGTCAAGACAACGGTAGAGCGCCTTGCAAGCTGTTGAGCCAAATTCACTGATCTGTTCGCTGTTATCTGACTTGCACCTTGGGCAGGATATTTTTTTCTGTCCACCGAATAAAACGCTTTTGTTGCTGGTTGTTTTTTCTGGGGGCGCAATGCCGTAAGCTTCCAGCTTTTGTTTGCCAGCTTCGGTCATCCAGTCGGTTGTCCAGGCCGGGGAAAGCTGGGTCGTGACAATGGGGTCTGGATAACCGTGATTTTTTAGCGTTTCTTTGATCTGCTCTTCGAGCATATACATGGCCGGGCAACCGGAATAGGTCGGGGAAATGACGATTTCCAGTAGCCCGTCTTCGTTTTCATTTACGTCCCGGGCAATGCCGAGGTCGACAATCGACAGCACCGGAATTTCCGGGTCTTTGACGTCTTCCAAAAGGGCCCAAACAACGGCGGGGTCAAAGTTTTTTGCTGTCGATGTCATTGTTTTTACCACTCACATCCGGGATAACGCCGTTGCAGATATTGCATGTCGGAAATGATATAGCCGAAATGCTCCGTATGACGGCCGTCTGCTTTACTGCCCGATTGTACCCAGTCGCTGGTGGGAATGGTGAGAGTAGCCTGAACGAGAACATCAGACACGATTTGATCCCACGGCGCTTTCAAGGTCGGCAGATCAACGGATACGCCGTCCGCAAGAAGAAGATTTTCGGCATCTGTCATGGTGAATAATTCACTGGTATAGACCCAGAGGCTATCAATGGATTTCTGTACCCGGTCGTGGCTTTCTTCGGTGCCATCGCCCAGACGGATCAGCCATTCACTGCTGAAGCGCAGATGATAGGTGACTTCTTTCAGGGATTTTGCCCCGATGGCGGCCAATTCAGAATCGCTGGAATTTGCCAGCGCCGCGAAAAACAGTTTGTTATAGGCGCTCATGAAGAACAGGCGGACAATGGCATCGCCCCAGTCGCTATCGGGAATTTCTGTGAGCAGAGCATTGCGGAAGTCCTGTTCGTCACGAAGATAAGCGAAGTCGTCTTCGGTTTTGCCCTTGTCTTGGGTTTTTGCGGCATAGCTGTAAAGCTCGCGGGCCTGCCCGATCATATCAAGGGCGCAATTCATCAGGGCCATTTCCATTTCAATGGCCGGAGCGCGGAAACACCATTCGGACATACGGTGGCCGATGATCAGGCCATTGTCGCCGATTTGTGCGGCATATTGCACAAGGGCGTCTTGTCGAGAAAGTTCAGTCATTTAATTAACTCCTGTAATACCTGTAATATTCTGGTAAAAATTACATTTTTCCGACAGCCTTGGGGATGTCATAGAATGTGGGATGACGATAGATTTTATCATCAGCCGGTTCAAACAGGCTTTCCTTGTCTTCTGGTTTAGAGGCCGTGATAGCATTGGAGGGGACAACCCAGATACTTATGCCTTCATTGCGGCGGGTATAAACGTCGCGTGCGGCTTCCATGGCCATTTCAGAATCGCTGGCATGGACACTGCCGCAATGTTTGTGGTCTAATCCGGCTTTGCTGCGGATGAATACTTCCCAAAGGGGCCATTCTTTTTCATTGGCTTGGTCAGTCATTGTTTTAAATCCTTCTCATTCTGTCTTTAAAGGTCAGCTTTTAGATTAAGCGACTTGTTTTTTCTGTTGTTTCTCGGCATAGGCGGCGGCGGCTTCGCGAACCCAAGCACCCTCTTCATGGGCTTTGAGATGGGCGGCGATGCGCTGTTTGTTACAGGGACCGTTGCCTTTAATCACATTGGCAAATTCTTCCCAATCGATCTGGCCGTAATCATAATGACCGCGCTCTTCGTTCCATTTCAGGTCCGGGTCGGGCAGGGTAATGCCGAGGAATTCCGCCTGTGGTACGGAGGCATCAATGAATTCCTGACGCAGTTGGTCATTGGATTTCTTTTTGATTTTCCATTTCATGGACTGGGCAGAATGAGGCGAATCCGCATCATTGGGGCCAAACATCATCAGGGAGGGCCACCAGAAACGGTTGACAGATTCCTGAAGCATTTCTTTCTGCTCATCGGTGCCTTTGGACAGGCTCAACAGCAGTTCATATCCCTGACGCTGATGAAAGCTTTCTTCTTTACAAATACGGATCATGGCCCGTGAATATGGCCCGTAGGAGCCGCGGGACAAGGCCACCTGATTGGTGATTGCCGCGCCGTCCACCAGCCAACCGATGGTGCCCATATCTGCCCATGTCAGGGCCGGATAGTTAAAGATAGAGGAATATTTGGCTTTGCCGGTTTGCAGTTGATTGATCATTTCGGCGCGGGATGTGCCCAGCGTTTCAGCTGCGGAATAGATATAGAGGCCATGACCGCCTTCGTCCTGAATTTTAGCCAGCAAAATAACTTTGCGGCGCAGGCTTGGCGCACGGGTGAGCCAGTTTCCTTCGGGCTGCATGCCGATCACTTCGGAGTGGGCATGCTGGGACATTTGGCGGACCAGCGTCTTACGATAGGCATCCGGCATCCATTCCTGGGGCTCAATTTTGATGTTGTCGTCGATCTTTTGCTGAAAAATTTCTTCCAGCCTTGCTTGTTCCTCGGATGTGGGTTCAGCAATTTCGATCGGCTTTTGTATCGACGTATCTCCGTACATAGCGGGCCTCTCTTGTTAGAATACGGGGGGTATTCCCCGTCTAAAAAACATGGTGAAAACTATTTAATGTCTGTAATAAAATGCAATATGTAACATAAAATTTAAAAAATCAAGAAAAAATGTATCATATTAAAATATTTTTGACGTTTCAGCCTTTTTTACCCATTATTTTGGCAAGTGAGAACGGTATTAATGCCGCCTGTTATTTTACTTTAAACCACCGAAACGTTGATAGAATTCTTTGTCCGGCTGGGGAAGAGGACCTTCTTCTGTCTCCATCATCGTGTCGAGACAATATTCTGATTTTTTCAGCAGAAGCTGATAAATATCTCGGCAGAGCTGATAAGCGATATTGCCTTCCCAACAGGTTGGCATCAGCATATCCGGCAAGCGCGGGTCTCTCAACAGAATTTTACGATATTCATGGACCATCAAGATTCTGATCAGTAGGCAATCCATATCTCCCGGAATATTACCGGAGGATAACAGATCATATACGGGACGGTAGCGGTCCAGAAATTTTCGGTATTTCACNCTTAATTCATCTAGATTCCAGCAGTCCTTAACCATTATATCCAATGCGGTGGAAGAGGTTAGCTCATGGGAGGCCTGATGCAGGATAATGACTTCGTTCCTGATATTCAGGCCATCNAGNGTGCGTTCCAGCGAGGNCACGTTGGGCATGGGGTGGGCNAATGTGCCCTTGGCGATNTTGCCAAAACCNAGCCAACCCAGTTCCTTGATGGCGANATCTTTGTGGATNTTNTTATGATCCGGTAGAATCACCAATGTCCAGCGTTGGTCCCAATCACTGCGGGGNCCNGCGTAAATCTGTGGGGTGGCATTNCGGAAACGCCGTCGGCCTGAGTCGGTCAGGCTGTAATAGCTTTTCCGNCCNACCTGATGNGGGCTAATCCAATTGTCTTTGTTCANNCGGGAAACNGCNGTCCGTACGTGGCGGGCATTGATGCCCAACGGGTCGAGCAGCTTGATGACACTGCCNAGCCATACNNCNCCGCCCCGAAGGGTCAGCAAGTCACCATATACCGTGATAATCAGGGAACCAACCCGGAGGGGCTGTTGATCCTGAAANTCNTGTATCAGTTTTTNTAATTGTTGNGNGATCGTCATTATACTGTGGTCNNTTTACATGATTTATTNTTGAATATACTAATCAGTATCATTTCAAAGGCAGGGATAANAGGATATTCTTTTCGCTATGAAGGGNAATATAACCGGGATTAACCGACCGCATGNTGGGGGGGGAAGGTGATAAATACGGNTGTNCCGCTGCCGACTTTGCTTTTGATGGNNATGCTGCCNTCGTGAAGTTCCATCAAGGATTTTACCANTGGCAGACCAAGGCCNGTTCCNTCAAATTCNTTGCTCAGGCTGGAATCNGCCTGTCGGAAGGGTTCCATCATATGTTNNATATCNTCTTNGGCAATGCCGATTCCGGTATCNGTAATGCTTATGNTNGTCTCGNCNTTGNNATTGANGGTGTGGCAAATNTGNATATTTCCGCCNGCNGGNGTGAATTTTACCGCGTTTGANAANAGATTGACCATAATCTGTTTAAACANTCTTCTGTCCGCCAGAATCATNTCGTCCATATCTTCCATATCATTGACGATGGATATGCCCGCATCGGCCGCNCGAAGCTGGATGAAGGTGACGGATTCTTTGATAACTTCATCCAGATGAATGGGCTCAAGTTCCACATCTGCCATGCCGGCCTCAATTTTTGACAGGTCGAGAATNTCATTNATGATCTGCAGNAGATGGCGNCCNCTCATATGGATGTCNTCGCTGTATTCCNNGACCTTNNNNGNAGATTTTTCNGCNAANTTTTCTTTTGTCATTAACTCNGANAAACCNATAATCGCATTAAGCGGGGTNCGCAGNTCGTGGGACATATTCGCNAGAAAATCAGTCTTGGCNTTGTTGGCNTGNTGGGCTTCNNGNAGGGCTATTTTNCTGTCNTCNNCCGCCTTNAACCGTTCGGTGATATCATGATAAATGACAATGATTTCACCGTTATNTGTATGNTTCTGGAAAAANTCATATGTTCGGCCATTGGGGGGAGTGTTNTGNCCATGAACGGGGGTTANCCCCTCAAGGCTTGCCATTTTCTCCCGGACCAGAAAGTCAGGGTTNCCGGGGCCGTAATCCCCTCTTTTNGCCCGNTATTCAAAGACTTTTCTNACATTGGCCCCTAAATGGCAAATTNTTGNAGGCAGTTCAAATTTTTCCCGCAAACCCGTGGACAGGATTTTCATATTTCTGTTCTGGTCCAGCATATACAGGCCCCCGGACATATTATCGATGGCAATNTGAAACCATTCATCTTTGTGNNTCAGTTCAACACGAANCTGTTTCTGNTCCGCGACCATGATGGCNAGAATAAGNGCGGTTACATTCAGGGCGATCAGGCCCACATTTAACACGGCGATCTGNTCCGGGGCAGAAAGNCCGATGGAGCCAAAGGGAAGNTGACCGAGAGAGGCCAGATATTTGCTGAAAAGGCTGCTGANNATAGAGCATGTGATGGTGACGCGAATGCCAAGGCGCAGCGCNGACCAGACCAAAANCGGNAAGGTCATATAGGGAAAGATATAATGAATGGGGGTNTGGCTGTTNAGGCTGAGCCATGTGATTGTAATGAACAGAAACAGANTGACCCACATCANNGTNAATTCNATGGCCTCTCTTTTCGNTAGTTTTTGCAGNGACGACCGGAGGAAGAAGACGTAACAGAGTATGGCGGGTAAAAACAGAACCTGNCCNAGATAGGCNCTGGAGAAAATTCTTAACGTGGTATTCAGGAAATTTATTTCCGGNGNGGGAACGGAAAATATAACAACNGANAGAAGGGATGTTGCCANGATCACCGCCGCAGAGGCCCACATATTTGTNATGATAAGGGANCNGAGCCTTTTCTTGGTAGGGGTTCTGCCGCAGACNTCNCNAATCACGGTNGCCAGNAAGACAATCTGAAGCAGNTTGGTNCTACTGAGCATNAGATACTGGCCTACCTCGTGGGNGNTTGTGGGNAAATGGTGGGCNAACAANCCGANGGCNCAGAATAATAAGATGAGAGGCCAGTTCCAGCTNCGGNTAAAAAGCAGGATNACAACGGGNAGGCTATTGGCGGNCCACAAGANAGGGGNATCCTTGACGGGNAAAATAAATATNGCGGATAAATAGATNAAAAAACCATAGNNCAGGCCTGTCANAAGCCCTTTTNTTATGATNTTTNCGGCGGTAAAATGAAAGTATTTNGCCGTATTTCCTATGCTANTCAAACAGTATCTCCCNGTCTTCCCGTCAACGTTTGTGGNGGAGCTTATCGTAAAAACCTTAAAGCTTTAANAGANTTTAGAGAATTTTGGACATTTTTCCGTTANGGGGCTTNNGGGTCGGNNCTTTTNCGGNAAAGTTTTTTCTCAATGGCCAGNCGTAAATTCTGAACNGCNTTGGGNGAGGGCGCATTGCGGGCAATNANCAGATAGGCNACGGGCACGATAAACAAAGTGAANAGGGTNGCGATGGATACCCCGAAAATAATNACAACCCCAAGGACAAAACGGGTTTCGGCCCCGGCNCCNCTNCCCACGACCAGCGCGATGGACCCCATGATGGTGGTAAAAGAGGTCATGACAATGGGCCGCAGTCTTTTGCGGGCGGCTTCGCGCAGGGCTTCCATAAATTCGACCCCCTGATCCCGAAGTTGATTGGCAAATTCAACAATNAATATGCCATTNTTNGTGGCCAGCCCCACCAACATGATCAGTCCGATTTGGCTGTAAATATTAATNGTTTGTCCGGTGAGATATAATCCGAGCAACGCCCCGACCATGGCGAANGGNACCGTCANNANNATGACAAAAGGATGGCGGAAACTTTCAAACTGGGCCGCAAGAACCAGAAAAACCGTGACCAGNGCCAGAATNAAGACGAAGTAAATGGAATNTCCGGCTTCTTTAAANTTCTTTGATTCGNCATTAAAATCNATATGGGCGGTGGTGGGCAGGATTTCNCGGCTGGTCTGTTCCAGAAAATCAAGGGCCTGTCCCANACTGAANCCGGGGTTAAGGCTGGCGGTAAGGGTGATGGAACGCATGCGGTTGAANCGTCTNAGATTGGGGGGGCTNGCGGTTTCTTTNAGCTTCACCAGATTGGANAGNGGAATCAGCANCCCCGTCCGGCCAGAGCGCACATAAATATTATTCAGGTCGCTTGGGGTCCGGTTTTCNGCNTTNATGCCTTCGAGNATNACAGGATATTCCTCGCCGCGCTGGATATAGGTGGTGATATGNCGAGAGCCNANCATNGTCTCNAGNGTGCGGCCAATGGTGGCAACAGAAACNCCAAGGTCGGCGGCNCGNTTCAAATCAATATCGATGAGCAANTGGGGNTTGGTGGCTTCATAATTGCTGTCCANTCCCACAAGGCCGGGATAGAGCGCGGCCTTTTCCATCATTAAATCTCGCCAGTGGGCCAGCTCATCATAATCGGTGCCCTGAAGGACGAANTGAATCGGGCTGCCGCTGCCGCCTGCNATNCCNCGTGGCATGGCGACAAAGGTTTTGATGCCNGGATGCCGGGACAGTTTNTCGTTGAGCTCAACACGGATTTCCTGTGCNGAACGGTCGCGNTTGCTCCAGGTTTCAAGCCCCATAATNCCNATGCCGGAATTCACCGANGCCGCCGAGCCAAAANCGGGAACCCGGGACAGGACTGTGTTGGCTTCGCCGTTTTCCACCAGNGNCATCATGTCATCTTCGACATTTTTCATATGGCGTTTCATATTCTCATATCCGGTGCCTTCCGGTCCNTTGACCATGATNNAAAACCGGCCTTGGTCTTCCAGCGGNATAAATTCAGAGGGCAGAATNGCAAAAAGGCCATAGGCAAGCGCCAGCACGGGGATCAGGCTGGACAGGGTCANNNCAGGTCTTTTNAANAGCCGNTTCAGCAGTTTGAGATAGCCGGTTTCAAGAACCCGCAGTATGGNCATACCTTTGCTGTGGAATTGATTGCTGCTGCCTTCNTGNCGCAGGATACGGGAACATAACATGGGGGNCAGTGTCAGGGCGACGATGGAGGAAAANCCGACNGCACTGGCCATGGCCATGGCAAATTCCGTGAATAATCTTCCGGTTTCGCCTTCAATAAAAATGATNGGGACNAATACGGCAATCAAGACAAGGGTCGTGGCNATAACGGCAAATCCCACGTCCCGTGCNCCGTAATAGGCGGCATANAGGGGCGGTTCGCCCCGGTCNATACGCCGATAAATATTTTCAAGCACCAGAATNGCGTCATCGACCACCAANCCNATNGACAGGATCAGGGCCAGCAGGGTGAGAAGATTGATGGAATATCCCGCCATATTAAGAAAAATAAACGAGGCGGTAATAGACACGGGAACGGTGATGGCGGGAATGAGCATGGCCCGCACACTGCCGAGAAACAGGAAAATAATCAGCATCACAAGGGCCATAGCGATGGCGAAGGTTTTGTACACTTCATTGATGGCCGATTCGATGAAAATCGACTGATCCATAACCACTTCAAGGGAGGCCCCCGGCGGCAGGATTTCNTTGATTTTCTTCATTTCTTCTTTTATGGCCCGGGTCACGTTCAGGGTGTTGCCCTTGGATTGCTTGACAATGCCAAGGCCGATCATGAATTCCCGGTTGCCCCGCATCTCACTGCGGTAATCCTCGGCGCCCAGTTCCACACGTGCCACGTCGCCAATACGGGTCAAATGTCCATCGCCTGACTGGCGAATAACCAGCTTTTCAAAATCCTGTGACGTTTTATATTTGCGGTCTATCCTGACGGTAAATTCCCGTTCTGTGGATTCCACCCGTCCGGCAGGCAGTTCGATATTTTCTGCCCTGAGGGCGGTCTCCACATCGCTGACGGTTACATTCCGCGCGGCCATTTGTTGCCGATTCAGCCAGATACGCATGGCATAGGTCCGGGAACTGGTGCGAACCCGTGCCACTCCATCGGTTGAGGACAGGCGGTCCACCAGAAAACGTTTGGCGTAATCTCCAAGTTCCAGTTTGGACATATTGGATGATTTCAGCCGCAACCACATGATGGGCCGGTCATTGGTGTCTACTTTGGAAATTTCCGGCGGGTCGGCTTCTTCGGGCAGGTTATTCATCAGTCGGGATACCCGCTGCCGAACATCATTGGCTGCCGCGTCAATATCCCGGCTGATTTTAAACTCGATCGTTACGCTGGACCGACCATCCTGACTGTTTGAAGTCATGGTTTTGATGCCTTCGATGCCGCTGATGCGGNTTTCGATCAGGCGGGTCACCTTGCTTTCGACAATCTCGGCGGAGGCCCCCCGGTAATTGGTTGAAANAGACACGATGGGCGGGTTGACGTCTGGATATTGGCGTAGGGGCAGGTCCATGAAGCTCATCACGCCGAAAGCCACCAGCAACAGGCTTATAACGGTGGCAAAAACCGGGCGGTCAACGGATATATCAGAGAGGATCATGGNNTGTTGCNCTCTNGTGAATTGCGGATGGTTATTTGGCTGTTATNTTGGAGTTTNAANGTGCCTTCGACAACGANCCTCTGTCCGANGTCCAATCCTTCCAGTATCTCAACGGCACCGGGACGGCGTCTTCCGATCACAACNAACTGTTGNGTCACATGATCATCATTCTGCACAAGGAAAACATATTTTCGGTTTGCCGATGTGACAAGGGCTTCTTCCGGGATCATAATTGATTGGCTTTGATTNTTTATNAGCTTNACCCGCATGAGCATGCCGGGTCGCAGGTTCCTGTTTTCGTTGGGCAGGATCGCTCGGACGGTGATGGCNCGTGAGGTTGGNTCAATACGGCTGCCAATATTACTGACCTTGCCCGTGAATTTAAGGTTCGGGTAGGCCTCGCTCAGGGCGGTGATGGTTTGGCCCGTTTTCAGGGTGGCAAGAAAGCCTTCCGCGACGGTAAAATCAAGTTTAATAACAGACAGGTCATCCAGCGTTGTAATGACCGTTCCGGGGGTGATCAAGGACCCCAGACTGACTTGACGCAGGCCGAGNTGTCCATCAAACGGGGCGANAATTTGTCGGTCGCGGATACGGGATTGGGCCACCTNTACGTCTGCTTTGGCTTTTTTATACAGGGTTCTTTGGTCCTCAAGACGGGCGGTGGGCAGGGTGCGGGCCTTGACCAATCCTTCGATACGGGTGAGGTCGCGTTTCTGCTGTTCGGCGTTGACAACGGCCGAACGCAGGTCAGCAATTTCCTCGTCATTGACCAGTTCAACAAGAATCTGGCCCTTTTTGGCGATCATGCCATCGGTGAAATTTATTTTGGCGATCTTGTCCGTCGTTGTGGCGGTCAGATTGACCGATTCATTTGCTTTGGTTGTGCCCAATGCCTCAATCTCATCNGTAAAAATNTCGGAGATCACAGGGGCGACGATAACGGTGACGACTTTCGGTCCGCTACGGTAATCCTGAGAAGGTTTGTTCCATTGGCCAAGATAATATAGGCCGACTCCAAGAAGAAGGACGAGGACGAGAATAAGCGTTTTCTTTATCATTTTTACCTGCGTGGTCTGAAACCAATTTTAGGGACATAATAGTATGATACGTTATTTTTTAAAATATCCTGTCGTATTATCAAGTAATATTAATGTGTTTGGGGCCGATGTGGTTTCCTGCAATGGCTGGACGGCGAACAGTCAGCCGTTTTTTAACCTTTGGGCCGGTGGCGTAGATCTGTTTTTCAGCCTCGATAATAAGCGTACCGGCA
>JAESPY010000078.1 GCA_016765435.1 Emcibacter sp. | reverse complement strand
TTCTAACCTGTGCAGCCCCATATTCTCTACGGCATATGACAGTGTTAACAGCATGCCTTCGGCCATATATCCCCGTCCGCTATGGGCCGCATCACCGCAATATCCCATACTGGCTGAACCAATGTTGCCCAACAGAATGTTATTGATATTTATCACGCCCACAAGCTCATCTGTCTGTATATCAAAGACAAAAAAGCCCTGTGTCACACCCCGCTTAATACGCTTTAGGTAATGATCATAATATCCTTTGTCAAAGGAATGATAGAGCCACGGTTTATGGTAGTTTTCATTAGGTCGGATGAAATCCGTAAAATCCGGTTTATTCTTTTGTGTCGGGGCCGAGATATAGACACGCGCCCCTATAGCTAAAGGGGAAATGCGGGGTGCAATAATCCTCAAGAAAACCTGTTGCTCATGGGGAAACCGTGTGGCGGCATACGCCCCACCGCGCCACGCCGACCAATCCATGTGGCCAAGTCTGTTTCTGTCCGCGTTTTGCCACCCTTCATAGGCCAACTCAGGCCGTCTTCCCCCTTAAAGGAGATGATGTCACCCATATGTGCGCCCTTGTATTTTTGCAGGATAGCGCCTCTGCCCCGGTTCATCTGTGGCATTTGTTCTAATGGAAAGACGAGCAACTTACGATTGGTGCCAATGATGGCCACTTGGTCATGGGCATCATCAATAATTGTGCAGATGGCAACCTTGTTTTTACCGTCTTCCACATTCATGATTTGTTTGCCGTTTTTAGTACTGGCAATAACATTATCCGCATCCACCAGAAAACCNCGCCCGGCAATAGAAACCAGCATTAATTTCTTNCCCGCCTGATGGACAAANAGCGCNACAATNTCNTCNTCATTGGGCAGATCAATCATCAGCCGAACCGGTTCNCCCTGGCCCCGGCCACCGGGAAGNTTGTCGCAGCCAAGTGTATAGAAACGCCCGTTGCTCGCGACCAGAANNACTTTATCGGTNGTATAGGCGGTAAAGCCNAATTTCTCTTCATCGCCGTCCTTATATTTGATCTTGTCATCTATAGCCACATGGCCTTTCATGGCCCGAAGCCAGCCTTTTTCCGAGCAGATNACCGTGATNGGTTCTTTTTCAATCATGGCNTCCACNGGAATNATATCAATGACNGGNGCATCGGCAAAANTGGANCGNCGGGCACCAAGNTCTGTCTTTTGACCGAATTTCTTGCGGATTTCNCGGATTTCCCCCGCAATTTTATCCCANCGCATATCTTCGCTGGCAAGCAATTCCAGCAGGCCNACTTTTTCAGCTTCCAANGCGGAAAATTCCGTGCGGATTTCCATTTCTTCCAATTTCCGCAAAGANCGCANGCGCATATTCAATATGGCTTCTGCNTGTACGTCGCTCAANGAGAATGCATTCATCAGGAAAGGTTTAACCTGATCTTCNTCACGNATNATGCGGATCACTTCGTCCANATTGAGATAAGCAATNAAATAGCCGCCTAAAACTTCCAGACGATGTTCAATNTTGCNAAGNCGGAANTTGGCCCGACGGACCAAAACAACCTGACGGTGATCGAGAAAGGCCTGCAAAACTTCGCGNAAGGACATNACNCGGGGCAGCTTACCGCCCTCNAGNACATTCATATTGAGCGAGAAACGGGTTTCAAGGTCCGTAATACGAAACAGACTTTCCATCAGCACTTCCGGTTCCACTGTACGAGAACGTGGCTCCAGAACAATACGGATATCCTCACTGGATTCGTCNAGAATATCAGCCAAAATAGGCAGNCTTTTCAGGNACATAAGATCGGCAATACGCTCAATCAATTTAGATTTCTGAACCTGATAAGGAATTTCCGTGACNANGATNTGATACATGCCGCGTCCGGTTTCTTCCACTTCCCATTTGGCNCGNANGCGGAAACTGCCNCGGCCNGTTTCATAGGATTTAATGATGCNTTCACGGGATTCGACAATAGTACCNCCCGTTGGGAAATCNGGCCCATTAACNAATGTCACCAGNTTTTNCATAGACNCATTGGGAAATTTGATCAGATGTANCANCGCATTACAAAGNTCGCCCAGATTATGGGGCGGAATACTGGTTGCCATGCCCACGGCAATACCGCTGGAACCATTGGCCAGAAGATTGGGGAAATTGGCCGGCATGACCACCGGTTCTTCTTCTTCCCCATCGTAAGTTTCCCGAAAATCAACGGCGTCCTCATCCAGACCTTCCATCAATGCCGTGGCAACGGCGGTCATGCGGGCTTCTGTATACCGCATGGCGGCGGCATTATCGCCGTCAATATTACCAAAGTTACCCTGACCATCTACCAGCGGATACCGCACGGCAAATTCCTGTGCCAGACGTACCATGGCATCATAAACAGATTGGTCCCCATGGGGGTGATATTTACCGATCACATCGCCGACCACCCGCGCACATTTCTTAAAGCCCGTTTCCGGGTTAAGTTTCAAATGCCGCATAGCAAAAAGCAACCGCCGATGCACAGGTTTCAGCCCGTCACGNACATCCGGCAAAGACCGGGACATGATGGTTGATAAGGCATATGAAAGGTAACGGTCGCCCAGNGTTTTNCTNAGGGCTACGTCNAGTATNTTATCTGTTTTTTCTGGATTATCATTCATGNGCAGACTATAGCAAAAAAAATCTTTCGCACCACAAGATATGACACTTAAATGTTAAATTTATTCACTTTCACTAATCAGGGTTTTNCCACGGGAATTTTTCGCCAGCATTTCACCCTGCTTTTTATCCTTCATCAACNTTCGCGCCTTCTCATAAGCCGGNTCTTGCCAGAATATCAGGCACCCATTACAGCCCCGACCACAACAGCCTTCGACTCCAAGACGCGGNGTTTTNAANTTCCGCTCCNTATTNGCNTCNTNAAGACTGGANANAAGATTGTCCCGCTTTTTCTCATACAGGNGGGAAGACCCCTGCCCCAGNTCGATCTTACTGGCTTCNTTATCAAGTTTCAGGCGGTCCCATTGGTCCTGTGTCAGNGGNCGTTCTTTGCGAATAATAGTCATTTCCGGGTAACAATGNCNCAACTGNTNCANNTCTTCCCGGTCAAACCATGAAAAAGGNACCCGAAGGATCGGTTTNTGGCCNGCATTTACTACATCGGTCACNTCGCCCGTTCTGGCATCNATAAATTCATAGATNCGCAGGAAAATAGTCTCCCGGCTGNTGGGAGAAACAAATTCCANCACATCTCCNGACACAATGCGNTTTTTCACTTCGATAAGNAANNCATCTTCCTCNACCGTATGAATAAGTCCGGCAAATTCCCATTCGGCAAGGGTNGAGGTATTTTCATAATTATGGGCATGGTTGGTCAATCGCCCCTCATGAAANGCNANNGTATAGCCCCGGCTTTGCACCGTTTCNAATTCNGCCATATATTTNTCCGCTGACCAACCATCCGGGTCCNCNTACCAGTCATCAATGGCCATGCGGTACGCCCGCGCCACCAATGCCACATAATATTGGCTTTTATTGCGGCCTTCCACCTTTAGACTATCGACCCCGATCCTCAAATAATCATCAAGTTTCGGCATCAGACACAGGTCTTTGGAATTCAGGATATAGGTGCCGCGCTCATCTTCCTCGATCGGCATCATCTCCCCTTCCCGCGCACCTTCCTCCAACAGAAATTCAAACATCTCCATAGTATGCTCGTTAAGCTCCAGTTCCTTGATGGTGCCGTCTTTAAGCCTCATATGAACTTTGTAATTCCAACGGCAGCTATTGGCGCAGTTGCCTTGGTTTGCACCCCGCTCTGACATATAATTGCTGAGCAGGCACCGCCCACTATAGGTCATGCACATGGCCCCATGNACAAANGCTTCAAGTTTAATACCCGCGCATTTTTCNCGAATTTCAACAAGTTCGGCAAAGGAAACTTCGCGCGCCAGAACCACAAGGGATGCTCCCTGCTCCGCCCAAAACTTTACACTTAGCCAGCTACAGACATTNGCCTGTGTCGANACATGAAGTTCNAGGTCNGGGGCCATTTCCTTGACATATTGAAAGACACCGGGGTCGGCAATNATCACGCCGTCNGGNTTTACNTCNCGGACTGTTTCNACATATTTTTCAAGCTTTGGAATGTCTTTGTTATGGGAGAATAAATTAAGCGTCAGATACACACGTTTGCCATGTTTATGAGCGAATTTCACGCCTTCGACCACGTCATCAAGTGAAAAGGCAGATTTGGTTCGCAAAGACATATCCGGCGTACCAAGGTANATGGCNTCAGCCCCGTAAAGCACAGCCATTTTAAGCTTCTGCAAATCTCCGGCTGGCATCAACAGTTCTGNTCGCTCCGGTCTTTTNACTGTGATTACCATGATATTTTCCCCTATCTTCATAAAAACCTGTAGGGCCGCTGTATAATCTATCTTACCCTAAAAANTCCATCAACATGCGCCTTGCCTGCGGAATTCTTTTGTTATGGGGATAAAGAACATAACGTTCGAGGAAAAATTCGCTTAACTGTAATCCGTCCCTGACCTGCTGTTCTGAGGTCGGACCAGCGCCCAGAAGAAATGCGGGCAACGGCAATAATTTATTATGATANGGCCGTCCCGCCGCNGCGCTAACCGCCCGGCCAGTTTTTGGTGAAACATAGATCAGATCATCTGTGACCCCGGTCGCCGCACAGCAGCTTAAATCAAGNCCAAANCCCAATTCAGANANCANNCCNATTTCCCATCGNACNANCAATGCCCCCCAGTTTTCAGCCTTGTGATCCACGACTTCCAACATATCNANCAANACNTGAAGACCGTCATAAAGGGCGCGATGNTCTTCCCGTTCNGCNAGACAGGTNGACAGGATGGCACAAACGCTGTTCAAAACGCCAAGTTTCGAGGGATAATCCAGAAAGGATGCCGANCGGGCATTGCGCAATTCCACATTATANGACCCAAGCTGGGTTTCCAGCCGCCCCCGCCANGTNAGTATGACTTCNTTNCCCGGTTGNAATGTCCCCCGTTGCCGACGGCCCATGCCGCCCTTGACCAATCCTGCATGNCGACCATGTTCTGCGGTCAAAACGTCAATTACCGCATCATACTCACCATATTTACGAAGGGAAATGATGATGCCTTGATCCTGAAATTCCATGTAATCACCTTGAATTTAAATGTATCATCATNCCTGTCATTCTGTTCCNCAGTNGCCCTTNNCTANNGTCANTGTTGAGAATATANCNGNTCCCAATGCGCATTTTCCCCGTTCGTCACTTCTACATCGGCAAGATAGACCCGCACTTTTCCCCAGCCAATGGAAAATTCACTGTAAATCGGAACCATATGATCCATTTCATCAAGTTTGGCGTACCAAATTTGCAATGGCACAGGTTCCATTGTATCGGTATTTTTTTTCTTCTTAGTTCTAGATTTTTTCTTCTTATTTATATATTTAAATCCCCCATCAACGATGCTGTCCCGAAATTTACAGACNAGCGTNTCNCCGGTATAAACCGACCGNNTACTCTTCANCCGTTTATTTTCTGCGCATTGNTANGCAATATCAAGCAAGAAAAAACCGCCAAATACATTCTGGTGTTTTTCCTCNGCNCCNATTTCAAGANNGCCTTCNGCCANCGTCAGNCCAAGATAAAAACTTGCCATATCCGGGCCATACTTCNGATCATCCCGGAGAGGAATATATTTCGCATCCTTCTCGAATTCAAAAGTATAATCATGGGCAATAATCCGGCTATCCCCGGCATCAAATTCCGTACGGTTTTTAAAGCTGAAATTACCCCAACTGCCCTGATTTTCAAATACGAGCGGTTTNAGGCTNCCATCTGGAGCAAATATCCCCTGTGCGGAAACCTTGTTTTTCATGTTACTGAAAATAGAGGCCAGCCCCGTGACCTCATAGAATATTTCGACCTGATACCCTTTGGCATCCAGATACCCTTGTGAATATATTTTTGATATGACAAAGCCCCCCCAATAGGCCTTATAGGTCAATTTTATATTCTGGCCAGTTTTTATATTCTGAACAGGCGGTATATTATGAAGAGGCTGTGCCGCCAAGGTGATATGAGATACGACAAAAGACAGAAGAGCAAAAAAAATAATTTTATACATAGCTGATCCCATATTTTACGTTACCTGTTAATCCATGGCATCTAGGCGGCTGATCCCTTCCTTGATTTTGTCGGCTTTCAGTTCAGCCTGTTCAAGGTTCTTACGATTGTCTGCAACCACATTATCCGGGGCTTTTGCCATGAAAGCCTCATTATTCAAACGACCTGAAATACCACCGATTTCCTTCGCGAGTTTATCCAGATTTTTCTGCAATCTTGCCTTTTCGGCCGCGACATCGATAACGCCAGCCAGTGGTAGAAAATAGGTTACCTCCCCAACGACAACCTGAACGGCTCCTTTCGGTGCCTCTCCCTCATGATCGGTGATGCTTTCAAGACGGGCCAGACGTTTAATAACATCCCCTTGCGCATCAAGAGCGGCCTTCGTTTTCGCTGAGGCGCCCTGTGCCAGCATATTTAGTTTCGCCCCGGCAGGAACATTCATTTCCGCGCGCGCAGTACGGATGTCGGAAACCAGTTGAATAACCCAATTCATTTCCGCAGAAGCATCCGCATCGATTAATCCCGCATCCTGTGTCGGCCATTCGGCAATGATAAGGTCGCAATCCCGGTCATCACGAAGACTGCCCCATATTTCCTCTGTAATGAACGGCATGAAGGGATGTAGACTTTTTAGAATCTGATCCATGACCCACGCCGCTGTATTACGGGTTTCGACTTTTGCCTGTTCGTCTTCCCCAAAGAATTGCGGCTTGATCAATTCCACATACCAATCACAGAACGTCCCCCATGTGAAATGATAAATAGCCGCAGTGGCATCATTATAGCGGAAGGCTTCCAATGCTTTCGTCACATCGCTTGTCGCCTTGACCATTTCGCCGATGATCCATTTATTAACGGCAAGACTGACATTGGCCGGATTAAAATCCGGGTCAACATTATCAAAACAACCATTCATGTCACAGAAGCGGGCCGCGTTCCAGAGCTTGGTACCAAAATTCCTGTAGCCTTCTACGCGTTTTTCAGACATTTTAATATCACGGCCCTGCGCCTCCATAGAGGCCAGCGTAAACCGCAAAGCATCGGCACCGAATTTATCCACCAGAACAAGAGGATCAATGACATTTCCCTTAGATTTTGACATTTTAGCGCCATGCTCGTCCCGTACCAGAGCATGGACATAGACCGTATGAAACGGTACGTCATCCATAAAATGCAGGCCGTCCATCATCATCCGGGCTACCCAGAAGAAAATAATGTCAAAGCCTGTGATCAAAACATCGGTTTTATAATGTTTATTTAATTCCGGTGTATCTTC
>JAESPY010000077.1 GCA_016765435.1 Emcibacter sp. | reverse complement strand
GGGCTTTTTGATTCTTTTACCGATCAGGCTGTTTTTTTCAATATGCTGCAAAGAAACTTGTTCACTCATAATATTATCCTTCTGCTCCGACGATGGCCGCTACCGCGTCAAATACCTTGGTATATCCCGTGCAGCGACACACATTGCCCTCAAGTCCCCGCTTCATTTCTTCCCGTGTCAGGGAAGGGTTCTTCTTCACCAGATAATTGGCCTGAACAATCATGCCCGGCATACAAAATCCGCATTGGACCGCCCCGTGATCGACAAAGGATTGCTGCATGGGGTGTAAGACACTTCCGGTCTGCATGCCTTCGATGGTCAAGACTTCGCGGCCGTCCAGATCGGCGGCATACATCAGGCAGCTATTGATTGTGGTGCCGTCCACTTCAATGGTACAGGCCCCGCATTCGCCCTCGCCACAGGCATATTTTGTGCCTTTCAGGTCAAGGTTTTCCCGCAACAGATTAAGGACAGTCATTTCCACCGGGACTTCAATATTGACCGGTCTGCCATTCAAGGTGAATTTCAATTCAGTTTTAACAGACATTATTCAATAACTCCTCAGTAAATACACCGATCAGATGATCGCGGTACCAGGTGGTTGCCCTGATATCATCAATGGGGGTGGCGTCTTTTCGGGCGGCTTCTGTTGCGGCCTGAATGACATCTTTGTTTAAGCTCTGACCTTCCAAGGCGGCTTCGGTTGCGGTGCCGCGCATGGGGGTTGGACCAACGGCGCCGAAAGCGACCCGGACATTTTTAAAGACACCGTCTTTTAAATCACCGCCAATACCGACCGTCACCGTGGAGATTTCCAAGGCCGGACGGGGGCCGGATTTCCTGAACTTCCCGACAAAATCCGCTGATGGTTTGTCAAAGATCACAGCGGTCAGCAGTTCGTTGTCCTGACGGGTGGTTTTTCCGGGAGATTTAAAGAAATCCTTCATAGCTTCCCGCCGAACAAACAAGGCATCGTCTTTCCAGCTTGTCAGTTCCACAGACGCGCCGAGGACAAGCAGCGGTATGATCATATCACCCGCCGGAGAGGCGTTGCAGATATTACCGCCGATGGTCGCGGCATTCCGGATTTGCTCGCTGGCGAAACAATTGGCCGTATCGCATAAAATGGTGGCTGATTCCGTAAGAAGCGCATTATAGCGTATTTCGGTGACGGTGACCAATGTACCGATCCTGATTTCGCCATCGACCAGTGAAATATCCTTAAGCCCTTCCAGCCGTTGAATATTCATCAACGTGGCGGCATGTTTGCGGCGGCCTTCGTTAATCTGTGGGGTAAGGTCCGTACCACCGGCAAGGATGGTTACAGGGCCAGCGGCCATTGCTTTTACGGCCTCTACCACCGCTTGGGGGGCAATATATCTTTCAATTTCTGACATTTTTTATGCTCATCTTAAAAACGAATAGGTTCTTGATAATAGCCATAGACTTCGACCAGTTTCTTGGTGATCTCACCCACGGTAGCGTAAGCTTTCACCGCCTCGACAATGGCGGGCATGACATTCCGGTCGGCTTCCGCATCGGTCTTGACCTGTGCCAAGGTGCGGTCGACTTCGGCCTGATCCCGTTCGGCTTTCACGGCGTTGAGGTTTTTGACCTGTTGATCGGCATCGCGGGTGTCATAAGGGTGGAATTCCACCTCGTTCTCGTCGTCTTCGGACTTGTAACAATTGACGCCGACCTTGGGGAAGGCACCGGATTGCAGGTCTTTCTGCATACCATAGGCCTGTTCAGAGACTTTGGACTGGATGAGGCCATCGGAGACCATTTTGATGATGCCGCCGGCATCCTCGACCTCTTGCATGGTTTCTTCCATTTTCTTGCGCATGTTGTTGGTCATGGTTTCCACGTAATAGGAGCCAGCCAGAGGATCAACGGTTTCGCACATGCCCATTTCCTCGATCAGAAGCTGCATGGTGCGTAAAGAGATACGCTGGGCATATTCCGACGGAATGGTATAGGCCTCATCATAACAGCAGAGCGCCATGGTTTGCGCGCCGGACAGCGCACTGATCAGGGCATAATAAGCCCCGCGCACGATGTTGTTTTCCGGCTGTTCAATGGTCAGACCGCCGCCGCCGCCCGCAGCAATCATGCGCATCCACATGGATTTCGGGTCTTTCGCGCCATATTCTTCTTTGATGATTTTGGCCCATAGACCACGTGCGGCGCGGAATTTGGCGACCTGTTCAAACAGATTGCCGAAAATATTGAAATTATAAGATAGGCGTCCGGCGAATTCATCAATATGAAGGCCGCGTTTTAACATGTCATCGGCGTAAGCCTTGGCGATACGGAACGCATAGGCCACTTCCTGTTCCGGGGTCGCGCCGCTTTCGCGGATATGATAGCCGCAAACGCTGACCGGGCTGTATTTTGGGGCGTGTTTAGCGCAATATTCAATGGTGTCCCCCACCAATTTAATGGAGGGCTCCACCGGGAAAATCCATGTGCCGCGTCCGATAAATTCTTTCAGAATGTCATTCTGGGCGGTGCCGCGCAATTTGGTCACATCATAGCCGCGTTTTTCCGCCATGGCCAGATACATGGCAATCAGGATCGCCGCAGAACCGTTGATGGTCAGGGATACGGTGATTTTTTCCAGATCAATACCGTCAAAGGCAATTTCGAAATCGCGCAGCGTATCCACCGCCATACCAACCCGGCCCACTTCGCCTTCGGCCATGGGGTCGTCGGTATCAAGTCCGGTCTGAGTCGGCAGATCGAAAGCCACATTCAGGCCCGTCTGACCATTTTCGATCAGATAATGAAACCGCTCATTGGTGTCTTTGGCGTTGGCAAATCCGGTATATTGGCGCATGGTCCAAGGACGCTTGCGGTACATTTCCTTNTGAATGCCNCGGGTGAAAGGATATTGACCGGGCAGGCCGACCATCTCTACACCGCCAGAAGCATCCACATCTTCCTGCGTATAGAGTTCCTTTACCTCAAGCCCGGATTCGTTATAGATTTTTTTTGGTTCGTCTTGTGTCATTTTTCTGCTCTCTATGCCAATTGCCGGTAGCGGTTCTTGATGTAATTAATAATATCTTCGAAGCTGCTGCCCGTGGGGAAGATGGCGTCGATGCCAATTTTCTGGAGGATTTCATGGTCTTTGACGGGCACATTGCCNCCAATGATCCAGAGTTTATCTTCCAGACCATATTCTTTCAGCAACGGTTTCAACTTCTCACAAAAAGGAATATGTGACCCGGCCATGCTGGACAGGCCGATCACATCCACATTTTCGTTTGCGGCTGCCTCGGCAATTTGACGCGGGGTTTTGCGCAGTCCGGTATAGATAACCTCGAATCCGGCATCCATAAGAGCGCGGACGACGACTTTCGCGCCGTGGTCGTGGCCGTCAAGGCCGGGCTTTCCCATCAGGATACGTATTTTATTTTTCTTCATGAATTCAACCCTTTGGCTATGGTGAGTTTGAGTATTTCGCTGGTGCCGCCCCCAATCAGGGTAAAGCGTACATCGCGGAGGAATCTTTGGACCGGATATTCCATGGCAAAACCATAAGAGGCCAAAACCCGTGCCGCTTTGTCACAGATGCTCGCGGCGGCTTCGGTGGCAAAAAGTTTCGCCATGGCCGCCTGTTGCAGATGGGGTTTCCCGGTGGTTTTGAGCCACGCGGCATAATGGACGATATGGGTCGCAGCCTCAAGGTCCGTGGCCATTTCGGCAAGCATTAACTGGATTGCTTGAAAGCGGTTGATGGGCTTGCCAAATTGCTTGCGTTCGGCGGCATATTTCACCGCTTCGTCAAGGGCGGCTTGCGCGACACCAAGACCCATAGAGCCGGTAATGATGCGGATTTCCGCCAGAACCGTTTTAAGGTGGCCCATGCCGTCGCCATATTCTTTGCTCAGGCGGTGGCTGTCGGGAATGAAACAATCCTGAAAGGCCACTTCCGATGTTGGCAAGGCCCAAACGCCCATTTTCTCAATGGCGCGGCCCACATGAAGACCTTTAAAATCTTTTTCCACCAAAAATATCGTCAGTTCCATATCCGGTCCGGCTTTGGCAAAAACCGTAAAGAAGTCGGCTACGGGCGCGGCCGAGACCCACATTTTCTGACCATTCAGAAGATAACCGCCATCGACTTTCTTGGCGTTGGTGGTGATGCCCCTTAAATCGCTGCCCGCATTGGGTTCGGTCATACAGATCGCGCCGATCTTCTCACCCCGCAGAGCCGGCTTGAACAGCCGTTCGATGATGTCATCATTGCCGAGCATATGCAGAAAATTGGTGCCCATCAAGGATTGCATGGCGACACAGCCCGCCAGCGACATGGAGCCTCTGGAGACTTCCCGCAGACCAAGGCACAGGGCCATAAGGTCCATATTGCTGCCGCCGACTTCTTCGGGATAACGCATGCCGAAAAAGCCCAGATCGCCCAATTCCCGAAATAACTCAAACGGATATTCATGGGCTTCGTCGATGGCTTCCGCATTGGGGATAATCCGGTCGTCACAAAAGCGCGCGAAGGTTTCCTTAATTAAACGGTGGTCTTCTGATAGTTCAAAATCCATATATCTTACTCCGCTACATAGCCATAGAGTTCATTGGCTTTCTCAGGCGAAATAACCTCGTCGCGGATTTCCCGGGCAATGATTTTCCGGTCCCGTTCCGTTGCCGGACCATAGCCGCCGCCGCCGCCAGCAATCTGATAATAGACGGTGCCTTTTGGCACCCCGGTGATCAGATCTTTGTTGTTGGGGATCACTTCTGTGCCATCAGGATAGGTCATTTTGATCAGGTTCAGATTGCCTCCGCCGCCGCCAAAAAGCCCAAAGGACGGTTCGAAATCGCCATCGCCAAAGGTAACGATCTGGGTATCTTCTGATCCGATTTTATAGATGGTTTCGGTGCCAAGACCGCCGCGCCATTTTCCGGCTCCGGCAGAATCCGTGTAATATTCATGCTTGATGAGGGTATGGGGTGTTTGCTGTTCAAACATCTCATAATC
>JAESPY010000076.1 GCA_016765435.1 Emcibacter sp. | reverse complement strand
CTTCTGCCTCTGGGTTCGCGACGAGATGGTTTACTCGGTGATGGGCAAAGAGAAGGGACGCGCATTCGTGCCGCTGTTCTTCTGCATGTTTGTTGTCTTTTGCGACCTTTTCTTCTTCCAGACGTTTTTCGTCGGCTTCTTGCTGGGCGACACGGGCGGCAGCGGCTTCTTCTTCCAGACGCACCTGTTCAATTGCATTGACTTTAAAGACGTTCACAGCGCCGGACATTTCGCCAATTTCGCTGCCATAATCCATATGGGGGATATCAGCCTCAAGATTGCCTTCTGAAAGCGCGATCATGCTGGTTTTAATATTCGTCAATGGGCTAACAATGGACTGGGCAATTTTTGTGGCGAGCAGGGCAATAGAAACGATTAAAACCAGAACCAGAGATAAAATGGTCCAGAAGGTTTGGGAAGACGCCGCCGCAAGTGAGGATGCCGTATCACCAAGGTCTGTTGCAATTTTGTCTTCGACTTTTTTAAGAAGATTGATTTTTCCTGTGATCACGGAAAACCATTCTGTTGTACCTGCGGCACCGCTACCGGATAAATCCGCGGATGATTTCAGAGCATAGGCCCGTAATTCATTCACCCGGTTAACATCAGAACCGCGTACGGTATCGTTATAAGTTTTGTTCGTTTCGTTGGATGCATAAGCCTTAAAAGTTGCCATGAAAGCTTTTTGTTCTGCAATCAGTGATATGAAACGCTGAAAAACGGTGTCTTTAAAGGCTCCCGCAGCAAAACTGCCCGCCCCCATAGCGCGTTCCAGTCCAGCGCGTTCTTTGGCTTCAAGCAGCGCAATATATGTGGTTGTCATTTGCAGTAGACTGGCATCGCTGGTCAAAGCGGTTGATTCTTTGATGACTTCCAGCAGGCTCGCAATGGCTTTGGTGTAATATGATGCCATACCAGAAATGGACTCGGACAGGTTGCCTACTTGGCTTCTTTCTGCCGTGAGGTTATTTAACTGAGACAGAGCGGCCTGGATTTTTGTAACCAGTGCGGTGCTGTATTCTTCTTCCGGGAAAAGTTCCAGTTCAGCTTTAAAGTCATTGATAAAACTATCTGTGGATGTTTTCTGGAGGGTGAGAGACTGGCTAAATAGAGGGGCTGCTTTGGAACTTATATAACCGGCTGATGTGCCGCGTTCTTTTTGCAACTCATGAATAACATTACTGACAAAGGGTGAAAAGGTGGCGAGACCTTCGACTTTGTCTAATGCGGTTTTTTCTGTCCAGTAGTTGTTCAATATTGTTGCCGCAAATATTGTCACGGTTATTAATAAAACGCATACAACCAGTAGGATACGACTTCTAATTCCATATTTATTCAGTAACTGTTCCATTTTATTACCCTTGCCTCTATTTAGTTGGATTTTATACAGGTGTAAATTTCCTGAAAATTCAATAGGAGCACAGGGTGGGATTAAATCGTTAAAATTTTCTTATAATTTTATCTTTGTGGGAGCAGTTTTATGGCCTATGTCATATGGATGACATAGGCCATAAGGCACTTATTATATAGGCCATTAGAGGAGGGTTAGCCGTTGCGGATTTCTGTCAGAAAGTCATCAACGGTCGTTTTTAAGGTAGAGGCTTGACCGGATAATTCACGTGATGCGCTGAGTACGTCGGAGGCCGCATGGCCAGTTTCTTCAGCCATAAGACTGACATTTTTGACATTCTGGCCAGCCGTTTCCGTACCGGTTGCGGCTTCCAGTGAATTGCGGCTGATCTCCTGCATGGCAGTGGCCTGTTGTTCCACGGAGACAGCAATGGATGATGATATCTCATCCAGCTCACGAATGGTTATAGCAATTTCCTGAACAGCGGTTACCGTATCGTTGGTGGTTTCCTGCATTTCGTTGATTTGTTTTCTGATTTCATCGGTAGCTGTCGCGGTTTGGGTGGCAAGGTTTTTCACTTCGGATGCGACAACGGCAAATCCCTTACCCGCTTCCCCCGCCCGTGCCGCTTCAATAGTTGCATTGAGGGCAAGTAAATTGGTCTGTTCGGCTATATCGTTAATCAACAGGATAACTTCGCTGATTTTTTCCGAACTATCGGCCATTTGTGTCACTCTCTGAGAGGCATTATTGACGGATGCCAAGGCGGTCTTCGAGGCTGCGGAGGCGTTGTTTATCTGACCTGAAATATCTTGAACGGATACGGTCATTTCTTCTGCGGCACTGGCGACAATCTCCACATTCTGTCCGGCTTCGGTTGTTGCCGAAGAGGCGGACATAGCCTCATCCTTCATATTGTTGGCAGAATTGCTCATTGATTCAGAGGTGGCATTTAATTCCGTTGCCGCACTGGAGACAGTCTGTAGAACACCACCAATACTATCTTCGAACTTTTGAGCCATTTTCAGACGCTCGGCCAGATTTTTTGCCTTGGTGTCTTCTTCCTGCTGTTTGTCTTCTACCAGCTTCTTTGCCTCGGCAGCTTTTGTCTCGCTTTGATGACGTTTCTCGGTTTCTTCTTGAAGCAGACGGGCATCTTCGGCTTCTTTCGCCAGTTGTCGCCGTTCAATGGCATTGGTTTTGAAGACATTTACCGATGTGGCCATCTCTCCGATTTCATCCCCTCGGTCAAGACCGGGAACCTCAACAGTTGTGTCGCCTTCTGCCAGTTTTGTCATGGCATTTGTCATGGCACTAACAGGTTTTGTAATGGAGGCAGAAACCAGAAAAACAATTCCGGTTGCCAATGTTAAACCCAGGGCCAGTAGTATCCATAAAAGTGTTATCAGACCGTTGGAATGGGACCTGCTGTCTGCCACATCGGCCGATAACAGGGCGCGTTGATTGGCGACCATGCCGCCTGTGCCATCGGCACCGATTAGTGTATTAAGAAGAAGCGTGGCGCGGGGCGCGGCCTCCTTTATTAAAAGATAGTTTGCCATATTCCATTTTTCAGATCCGCGTATGTTAAACAATATGGCAGGAATGGGATTGAATATTGCCCGCTGTTTAACGAAGATATCAAAAGCATTAGATTGTTTGGGGCCAAGAAGACCAGCGTTTTTTCTCAAATCCTGAAAACGTCGTTCATTTTTAGCCCATAGCTTGTTAAATTTATCTTTGTAGCTGTTGTCGCCGGTTAATAAAAAAGCACGTATATTGGCAATGCCAAGGCCAAGGGTACCGCGAACGTCGGCCATGATGCCCAAAAGCCTTTTTCGTTCGGCGGTGGCGGGCATCTGTATTTCTATGTCAATCAAGGCTGTGATTTTTGTGAACATGACAGTGGCGCGGGGCATGGCTTCCTTATTTAATATGATATTGGCCGGATATTGTTCCGGGCTGTTGGCAATATTCTCGACAGTGGCTTGAGCGGTACGGAATTCTTCCAGAGTGGTTTTAAAATCAGTCCATGCCTTTATATTTTTAGGATTGGTCCAGTTGCCAGCTAAAACATCTATTTTGCCCTTTAACTGATCAATATCAGTCCAGATGTCTGCACGTTGATTTCTGAATTTGTCTTTTCCGGTGAGCATATATCCCCGCAGAGAGGCGAGAGAGGCATAAATATCCTCAACCAGCGATGAGCTTGCGGCGGAAGTGGGGACGCGAAGATTATCAATACGACTTATTTGTGTGTCAATATATTTCAATTGATAGATCGTTATGCCAATAACAACGGTTAATATTATACATATGGTAGAGAACCCCATAATCAGGCGGTTCCTGATGTTCATATTTTTTACTGTATTAATGAGATTAGACCAAATAATCATATCTTTCACCCTATCATTTTTACATATATTAAATTCAAATATACGTTCTTGAGCATTATCTTATGTAAGGGGTATTAAGAAGAGCTTAAGCCGCGGTTGATCCAGGTCAAGAGATTATGTATAGGCCATTAGATATAATACTTCTATATCGAAAAAATAGAAATAAGCCAAACGGCATATCTAAATAATATATGTTGTAACTATTTCTGAAAAAAGAGGAATTTAGAGAAATGAAATGAAGGTTTCAATCGTAACTTCTAATAAAAATAAATACTGATTTTTGATAATATTTATTTTTATTTTTAGGTATACAACACATTTTTTGGCCTGTTTGGCTGTTAAAACCGTGCATATCGGGGATATGACCAGCGTCAGATGGCCATTGAGTCGTTGATTTTTTAAGGAAGATATCCGTATTTAACATGTTTATCTGGCCACGAGAGTGTCACAGGTAAATAATTAAGACGGATTGGTTTAGTTGCCGGGTTGAACATTAGACGGGCCACCGGCGCCAAATCTGCCAATATTACCGAATAATTCCTGAATGAAGCTCAACTCCCGGCCATGTGTCGGGGTTGTCTCGCCGACCGGATCAATATTCTTCCGGTCATCAAGGGTGTAACGGTCAACGGCGGTAACATAACCATCACTATCAAAACGAACGGCAATAATATTCAACTCCGTAATGTCTTCCTTGAAAAAGGCCAGACTTTCAGACTTTTTAGAATAATAATACCAGTTGTCATTGTCAAAAGTTGCAACGGAAGACGGGCTGCCCAACATCTCTTTTACGGAGTCACGAGTATCCACCTGAGCGCGGATGGAACTTATCACCGCTTCATCGGCCATATATCCCCGGACAAATTTGCGAGAGCTGCAAGCGCCAAGGGCTAAAACAGCTATAGTGACAATGAGGATCGTTTTTGTTGTACTTTTCATAAGATTATTTATGCTCGTCTATACTGGAATATGTCCAGTTTTAATTGCAGAATGCGCTCTGGCATGATACCAAACGCAAAACATGGCACAAAATGGCACCTGTCATCCGGCTAGTCAATGTTTTTAAATAAGGATATGACCTTTATATGACGTTTTTTAGGCGAAATAAAAAAATTAAAGATGTGGCTCATGTCTTGTTCTCAAAAATTGTAGAGCAGGCGCGTTGTCCGGAATTTTATGCAAACTGGCAGGTGGCAGATACGCTTGATGGGCGGTTTGACCTGATCATTCTTCATCTTGGTCTGGTGATTAACCGGCTGGAGTCCCGTGAAGATGACAAGCAGGTGGCGCTCCTGATCCGTTATTTGCAGGAAGTATTGTTTGATAATATGGATATGTCGCTCCGGGAAATGGGCGTCGGGGACATGAGTGTCGGTAAAAAGGTCAAGGTTATGGCCGAAGCCTATTACGGGCGGATGACTGTTTACCGGCATGCTGTGCGTGCTGACGATATGGCACCTGCGCTGAAATCTTCTCTTGTCCGCAATATTTACCGGGGTGCGGAGCCTGATGAGGTGGTACTTGGCAAGTTTGTGTCCTATGTGGCGCGGCAGGTTAAGGGTCTGGAAGAACAGGCCGTTGAAGATGTAATGCAGGCTAAACTAATTTTTACAGAAGTGAGCTAAATGTCCAAAAATGATTCAGAAACACCGGCAAATCCAGAAATAGAAGTCGAATTTTCCCGGCCCATTGATGTCACGCGTATCCTGTCAAAAGGGCGGGAGTGCAAATTTGAGGCAAGCGAACAGGAAAGATCGGCGCTTGCAGAACGATATGCGGTATTGAGCATCGATAGTCTGGTCGCAGAGTGTCTCATTTCCCCGTCCGAGAACCGGGGAAAAAAGAAACATTATAAACTGGAGGCAACATTCAGAGCGAAAGTTGTACAATCCTGTGGCATTTCTCTTGACCCGATTGAAGAAAATATTTCTGGTGAATTTACCATAATATTGCAACAAGCTCCAAAAAAACATCGTGGAGAAGCCGCAGAGATCGACTTTACGCACGATGAGGAAGATATTGAGCTTTTAAGCTCAGACATTATTGATGTGGGGGAAATGATCGCGCAACATTTTTCTCTTGCCATCAATCCTTATCCCCGGAAACAGGGTGTGACGGGCGAGGAACTTGGGCAAAAAATTGTTAAGGAGGAGGATTTGCTTCTGGAAACGGAAAAGAAAAATCCTTTTGACGTTTTGAAAAGTTTGAAACATAAGACTTGAAGATAATCTATTAATCAGTATTGTCGTGTGCGATAGATTTAAACGGATTACAACAGGTTTTCGGCCAGATGCCACAAATCAGAGTGAAGAATTACCTTGACGCGTAAAAACATAATTTCCCTGGATGCTATGGGGGGGGACGACGCACCTCAGATTGTAATTGAGGGAGCGAGCATTGCCCGTGAAAGATTGCCGGATGTCAGATTTATGATATTTGGGGATGAAACTCAAATTGCACCCTTAGTGACCAAATACCCTCTTTTAAAAGAGAGCTGCGAAATCATCCATACCGACAAAATTGTTACGGCAGAAGAAAAGCCGGGACAAGCTTTGCGGCGAGGACGTGAATCCAGTATGGGTCTGGCGATACGGGCTGTGAAGGACGGCAAAGCCTGTGCGGCTGTTTCTGCCGGAAATACTGGCGCATTGATGGCCATGTCGAAATTTATGCTGCGGACGATGCCGGGCATTGACAGACCGGCTCTGGCCTCTTTATTGCCCACGTCTTGTGGTGAGAGCATTATGCTTGATCTTGGGGCGAATGTGGAATGCACCGAAGATAACCTTGTCCAGTTTGCCATCATGGGGGCGGCTTTTGCCCGGACAGTACTGGGTCTTGCCAATCCTTCTGTAGCCCTGCTTAATGTGGGGGTCGAGGAACTGAAGGGCAACGAGATCATTAAAAACGCGGACCGGATGTTGCGCGATGCGAATTTGCCCATGGATTATGTCGGCTTTACCGAAGGACACGGCCTTGCCAATGGGGATGTGGATGTGGTTGTCACTGATGGTTTTACAGGCAATGTCGCCTTGAAAACCGCAGAGGGCACAGCGCGCATGATTGCGGGTATGCTGAAGGAGGCTCTGTCAGATTCTCTGATGTCGAAAATTGGCTATCTGTTTGCTAAACCGGCTTTGAGCGGTCTTAAGGATCATCTGGACCCGAATAATCATAATGGCGCAGTCTTTATGGGGTTGAACGGCTTAGTAATCAAAAGTCACGGTAGCGCTTCTGCGTCCGGTTTTGCCAGTGCTATTGGCGTGGCGGCGGATATGGCATCAAATAACCTTGCGGGTAAAATTATCAGAGACCTTGAACGTTTTGATAATTATGCTGAAGAAGTGATCGAGGATAAGGCTGTATGACCATGTTACGTTCTATTGTTGCCGGCTGTGGTTCTTATTTGCCTGAAAGAATAATCACCAATAAGCAAATGGAAGATTTGGTCGATACCACCGATGATTGGATTATCGAGCGTACGGGCATTAAACAAAGACATATTGCGGCAGAGGGGGAAATGACCTCTGACCTTGCGTTGAAAGCGGCTGAAAGAGCTTTGGCATCGGCGGGCCTTTCGGCGAATGATATTGATTTGATTGTTCTGGCGACTTCGACACCGGATCAGACATTTCCGTCCACCGCGACCCGCGTACAGGCGGCTTTGGGTATGGAAAAGGGGGCGGCGTTTGATATACAGGCCGTTTGTTCAGGCTTTATTTATGCTATTGCAACGGCGGATAATTTTATCCGCGCGGGGCAAGCGAAACACGTGCTTGTGATCGGGGCAGAGACTTTTTCCCGGATACTCGACTGGAAGGACCGAACAACCTGTGTCTTGTTTGGAGATGGAGCCGGGGCCGTGGTGTTATCTGCTCAGGAAGGCACTGGCACGTCAGAGGATCAGGGTATTCTGTCCTCGCATCTTCATTCGGACGGCCGTTATAATGATTATCTTTATGTGGATGGGGGGGTGTCTTCAACCCAGTCCACAGGATTTTTGCGTATGCGGGGCAAAGAAGTTTTCCGTCATGCGGTGGTCAATCTGGCCAATGTGGTGAAAGAGGCTCTGGAATTCAACGGCATGACCGCTGATGATGTGGATA
>JAESPY010000075.1 GCA_016765435.1 Emcibacter sp. | reverse complement strand
AAATAAGGGACATGGATTGACAAAAGGCTCAAATTTAATAATAAGAATTACTATTATATAGATATGAGCTGTTTGCCAAGCCATATTTCGTGAATTCTGATCGTGGAAACAGGACGTAATCAAATGATGACAGTCAAAAGCCCCGCGCCTGTCTGGTTGATGACAACATTGTTGGTCTCGGCATTGGTGGCCTTACCTCTGATTTCTATTTTGCTGGGCTTGTTTGCGCCAGAGGATGAAACATGGACGCATCTGAAAGATACGGTCTTGTCTGTCTATATTGGAAATACGTTGCTTTTAATGATTATGGTGGGACTGTTTACGGGCCTGATCGGGACGAGTACCGCGTGGTTTATCTCTGCAACGTCTTTTCCGGGGCAGCGATTTTTTTCCTGGGCATTGGTGCTGCCTTTGGCGGCGCCGGGTTACATTATTGCTTATGTTTATACGGATTTTCTTGAATTTTCCGGGCCGTTACAGACCTTTCTGCGTGAGATTACCGGTTGGCACCACGGCGATTACTGGTTTCCGCAAATTCGGTCTTTGACTGGGGCAGCGCTAATGCTCAGTCTGGTGCTTTACCCATATGTCTATTTGCTGGCCCGGACCTCATTCAGTCATCATTCGGCCAGCCTTTTTGGTGCGGCAAGAAGTTTGGGGGCGGGGCCTGTTAAAGCGTTCTTTCGGATTGCTCTGCCCGCAGCGCGTCCCGCGATTGTCGGGGGAATGACGCTGGCTTTGATGGAGACTGTTGCGGATTTTGGTGTGGTTGAATTTTTTGGTATTCCTACTTTTTCCACAGGAATATTCCGGGTCTGGTTTGCCATGGGGGAAAAAGAGACAGCGATAAAATTGGCGGCTGTGATGCTGTCCGTTGTTTTGTTCTTATTGTTTTTGGAACGCCTTAACAGACGGCATATTCAGGCCAGTCCCCTGACTCGTGACAACGGGGTGAAAAGGCTCACTTTGTCTCCGGTGATGAAGGGGGTTGCCTTTGTTATCTGTGCGGCACCTGTTTTATTGGGGGCGATTCTTCCGATGGGTATTTTATTGCATCACGGAATTACTGTTGGGGACCCCATGTTACGGATGGGCTTTGGAATTTTTGTTCAAAATAGTATCTTTGTGGCTGTTCTGGCCATGGTTCTCGCGGTTGTTATTGCTCTTTTTCTGACCTATGCTCAGCGGTTTAATCCTACAAAAATAATGACTTATGGCATCGGGTTCGCCACATTGGGCTATGCCCTGCCGGGGACCATGTTGGCTATTGGTTTGCTTGGTCCTTTGTCGGCGGCGGATCATATGTTGGCGGATTTTCTGAATGAAAAAATGGGCTTGTCAACGGGGCTTATTTTAACGGGTACGGTGATGACCCTGATTTATGCTTATGTGGTCAGGTTCCTTACGGTGGCGTATAATAGCTGTGCTACGGGACAGGAACATATTCCTGTCATATATGATGCCGCAGCGCGGAGTTTNGGCGCGGGGGCAGGGCGNTTGATAANGGCNATTCATCTTCCGCTGATGCGCCGTTCGATCATTGTCGCGGGCATGTTGGTTTTTGTCGATGTGATGCGGGAATTACCGGCGACATTATTATTACGGCCGTTTAATTTTGAAACCTTGTCGACGCGCGTNTACCGTTTGGCGGCGGATGAGCGTATTGCAGAGGCCTCAACCGCGGCTCTGATGATCGTTTTTATTGGTTTGATTCCCGTTCTGGTGCTGAACAGGTTAAGCGAAAAGGCTCTTCCTGATTAGGATCGGAACAGGCCCACTTGGAAAGGGGAGAGCTTCGTGATNTGTGGTTTATTCTAGGGGAGAGCGTTTTAAATTGGCAATAAGNTCAAGGAGCGTTGCCTTCATCTCGTGCAGCTTTTGCTCTTCGATTCCGGAAATGGCCCGGTGATATTGTTTNCCGATAACGGAAATNATTTTTTCAAGTGCCTCNGCACCCTTGTCATCAAGAAAGACTTCCGTGACGCGGTTATCTTTTTCATTGGCNTNNCTATGGATTAANCCNTCTTTTTCCATGGCATCTGCTGTGCGGCTGATGGTGGATCGTTTAATGGACGTCATCTCGCTGATGTCCGTTATACTGGCGCCGTTCTGTTCCCTTAGAGACATTAAAATACGCCATTTTGTTTTATTCAAACCGGTTGGTTTTAAGACATCCTCTATGCCGCGGTCATAGTGACTATTGACTTGGGCAAACAGATAAAACAAATAGTCTTTGACAGCAAAATGAGCAGAGGAGGGGGTGCCAGAGTCTTGTATATCAGTCAATTTTTTTACCTTGTTTCATTGTGATTTCCGGAGCGGTATGCCGTCCCCTGAAGATGCTAGAAAATATAAGTCAGTATTTATGCGTTGCCTAGTTTTTCTTGGCGACGGGTTAATTTTTTAGCCAGTTTTTCAGCTCTGCCGGGTTTGCTCCAAGGGCAGACCGCCAAGCAGATTCCACAGCCGTGGGTTTCATTGAAATAAGGAAGGCACTTGTCGAAATCCACATAGTATTTCTTAACCCCGCGCACCAATTGTTTTTCCGGTTTTATCGCACCTGCCGGGCAGGCATTTATACAGATTTGACAGCGACTGCAAAATTCATCAGCGCCAAAATTACGCGGGCCATCTTTGACCAANGGCATGTCGGTCGAAACAGCGGCGAGNCGAAAGCTGGACCCGTAGGTATCGTTAATGATATTGCCATGATCGCCCAGTTCACCAAAACCAGCAGCCAATGCCGCCGGGGTCAAGGTTACGGAACCTGCCCACGGGCCGGCGTGGGGTTTTGCCTGATACCCATGCCCGCGAATCCAATTGCTNAGCCATGCGGAAGCGCGCGCGCCCTTATTATATTTGTCAGAAACCTCCATTGCTGAACGTGTGTCGGTATCCGATGACGGGGCTGCNGCAAATTCTTCGTGGTCCATTGCAATCCCGATCATTATAATGCGGGGCAATTCCTTTTTTAAATCATGGCCTTCATAGACCCATTCTTCTTTTAATTCTGTTATGCCAACCAGATCGGATTCATATTCCAGAGCGAATTTCTTAACCAATGTTGTCCATGCCTCTGGCGTTTTTTCAGTTCGTTCGGACGCAACCTTATCCAGTTTGAGAGGGCCGCGGACACCGGGGAGCGCATATACTTCCCGGAGTTCTTTAACCGCATTAAATTTAGCGGTCATCCACTGTTGAAGCGGCCCGTGGGGAATGCTATCGGGTTTCTGCCAATAGATCGGTGTCGGGCGGCGGACATTTTCTTCACCAAGGCCATTTATGACATTGCCGGAGATTTTTGGAATGAGCGCTTTTTGCTCCTTGCTAGGGTCAAAAGTTTTGGTTTTAATTTTCGACATATCTATGCTCCCTTAACAGCTTTGCACGTTCAATATCGCCACCGTACAATAAATCAATCTAAAAATCACGTGAAAAATCACGCAATTATGAAATAGCATTATTGATTGATATAGAAAGATATGTTTTTACATGCCGTNCCAACGTCTGTAGCAGGCTTTTTTTTGCTGCGTTTTCGCTCCTCATCATATGGTTAAACTTAACATGTAAATCAAAAGTATAAGAAATATATTGCAATTAATAATCATTCTCATTACTAAAAGGGGGAAGTTAATAATTTTAATCAGCCTGTTCTTATGGGCATTGGAGGAAGATATGTTTATTTTTAGTAGAATATTAAAAATTGGCTCTGCTGTTAAAACGCGCGAATTTGCAAATAATAAGCTCTCAAACCTGTGCGGTGTATCGCTTATGGTGATAGCGGCATCAATGGTTTCTGTGTCGTTTTCTGTCGCGGAAGAGGCAACAAAATTAAAGTCGATTAAAGTCACCACGACCACGAAAACGGAAGTTGATTTGCGGGATGCGCCTGCTTCCGTGACGGTCATTACCGCAGAGGAACTGGAAAGGCGTCCGGTTAAGGATCTTATGGAAGCTATTCGGGAAACACCGAGTATCCGGCTCGAAGGNCGGGGCGTNGGGGGCCGTAAAGTCATGACCGTTCGGGGNATGGAAAGCCATCAGTCCCTGATTATGATTGACGGNAAAAGAATAAGCATGTCCGACAATGTTCTGGGTCATTCGGATTTTCAGTTTAACTGGATACCCATGGACGCCATTGAACGGATAGAAATTGTTCGCGGCCCATTGNCGGCCTTGTATGGGTCTGAGGCCTTGGGGGGCGTGGTCAATATNATTNCCAAGGCCGTCCCGGAAGAATGGGGTGGTTCGGTTCGGGCGCAATATGGCATTGCCGATGGTGGCAATGGCGGCGATGAGATGAATCTGGGCAGTTATGTTTCCGGGCCACTTTCTGACAACATCGGTGTTATGGCCAGTGTGAATTATACCGACCTTGAAAAACGTGCTTTAAAAGAAGACCCCACCATTTCCGAACAGGAAGGCAAGGATATCCTGTCTTTCTTTGGGCGACTGACCGTTAAATTATCGGAAGAGCATCGGCTGGATTTTGATGCTTCGATTGTTAATGAAGAACGCGCCCGGGATACCAGAAGCAGAAGCGGGATACTCCATGAAAGCTATTATGATCTGGACCGTGTGCAATATGGCGTAGGTTATAAGGGGGATTTTGAAAATTTCAATGTGGAATTGAAAGGCTATCATTCAAGTATTGAACAGGTAAACCGGACTGATAATGTTGCCGTTGCGGCAACAAGCCCGCAAAAACTATCCGATACCGCCGTGGACGGGCATGTGACATTTGGTTTGGGGGAAATGAATGTCATTACAGCCGGGGGGGAATATCGTGATGAAAAGNTTGAACATCCTGTTCTGACCACGGGATCGGCCACGATCACCCATAAAGCGCTCTTTGTGCAGGATGAATTGAGCATTTCTGAAGATTTCATGATTACAGCGGGCGTACGCTATGACGACCATGAATTATTTGGCTCGGAAATCAGTCCCCGGGCGTTTGTGGTATTTCATGCCTCGGACAGTATTACGCTTAAAGGGGGGTATGGTCATGGCTTTAAAGCCCCGACAATCAAGCAGATTTCCCCTGAATANCAATTTATCGGCTTTCATAGTTTCTATGGTAATGCTGACGTCAACCCGGAAAGCAGTGATAATTTCGAGTTAAGTGTCGCTTATGAAGATGAGACATTCAATGTGAAAATCACAGGTTTCTATAATAAAATCGATGACATGATTGTCAGTAAATGCATCACGAACTGTATGGTTCCTTTCGGCAAAGTTTTCTCATATTTTAATGTGGATGAAGCCGAAACCAAAGGTATTGAAAGTGAATTTAAAGCCCGGATAACGGATCNGTTTACGTTTAATTTTAATCATGTGTACCTGNAAGCAGAAGATACCAATACCGGATTAGAGCTGGAGTACAGACCCAATCATACGGTGAATGCCAGAATTGATTTTAACAATGATGAATGGGGAATCGCGTCCGCGGTCCGGCTGCAATATACCGGGTCCCAGGCGATTTATGACAGCGTCTTGAACAAAACAAAATTGCCTGCCTATAGCATGTGGCATTTTGATATTAGCAAGATGATTACAGAGACGATCAAGGTAACGGCCAATGTGGAAAATATTGGCAATGTCAGGCTTTTGGAGAAATCCGATGATTTCGGATTTTCTGAAAGAGGNCGGGTATTTTTCCTTGGTGTNAANGCGAAATTCTAATNTNTGGGGCAGTTACCGNTGGCGGTATCTGCCCATTTTCTCAGGATAATATTATGAAATTAACAATTTTAATGATCTTGTTGGTGTCGGGAAATTCCGGTGACGTCAAATCNTCTTTTGCGGTGCAGGAGACNCTGGANAGCTGTTCTGGCATGTCAGCAGGCATTCAGGAAGTTTTTAAACAGACCGGAATCAAANTTATCGAACTTGACTGTGTGGCTTCCGATCAGAAATTCTCGGAATTCCGCCATGATGTGCCAACAGATGCGCCGCNCTATCACTATTTTCTGGACTATNGGCAAGGGGGACCAAAAGTCATAGCCATGAAGGATGCGGCGGCGTGTCATCTCAAAAGAGATCACTTACCCAACGATAAAACTTATTGCACGATTTCCTCACAAAAATTATTGGATTAAAGATTATGAATACCAGCCATATTGAAGGCCTGATGTATCAGATTTCGGGACTTCTCCTGACGCCTGTTTTGATTATTATTGGCCTGTTGTTTTTTTACGCCTTTTTTGTTTTTGGCGTTTTTGTCGTTCAATATATTCAACGTTCACAGAATGCCGAAAATTATATCAGATCCAAAGCCAATCTGCGGGACGGTGGGGAAAAAGGCGGGGTTGTGAAGGGGTATCAGCTCTTTAGCCATTATCAGGA
>JAESPY010000074.1 GCA_016765435.1 Emcibacter sp. | reverse complement strand
AACGGCGCACGGTGGTGCGGAACTGCTCATGATCTTCACGATAGACACTGCGAACGACTTCCACGACGTCTCCTCCCTGTCAGGTATTGGCGTAGCCGGCAGGTCAAACGATCCGGCCGGCTCTCGGTGAACGGATGATGCGCCGCGAGCCCCACCACCCCCCCTCCCCGATATGGGTAGTCCGGACACCCCGCTGCACGCCGGGGCGGAACCGGGGCCAGCCTGTTACGGTAAAGGCGGTGATAAACCAACGGTGACCGACGCCAATGTGGTTTTGGGGTATTTGCCTGAATCTCTGTTGGGTGGGGAAATGAAACTGGATGCGGAGGCTGCGAGAAAGGCGGTGCAAACCATTGCCGATGCGTTGGGCATTAGCCTGATGGAGGCCGCTGCCGGAATCATTGATATTGTTAATGAGAATATGTTCGGCGCGCTGCGTATTGTGTCGGTTCAGCAGGGGTATGACCCTCGTGATTTCGCTTTGATCGGGTTTGGCGGGGGCGGGCCATTGCAAGCCAACGCCATTGGCAAGCTGACCCAGTCATGGCCCGTGATTATCCCTCCNGGGCCGGGAGTATTATGTGCGTATGGTGACGCNACGACCCGTATGCGGGCGGAAGCGGCGCGAAGCCTGTCCAGCAGACTGGATAATGCCGACGGGCTAGAAATTGAGAAAACCCTGAANAACATGGCGGCAGAAGTTAGCGCGGAGCTAGTAGGACAGGGGGTGCCCGCCGCAGAACAGGAAGTGCAATTTGAGGCCGGGGTCCGTTATCAGGGACAGGGCTTTGAAGTGGTACTGCCTTTTGAACTGGATGGATTTGCCGCAGCGGGCCTTGGTCAATTGGCGGAGGCTTTTCACGCAGAGCATGAAAANCTGTTTACTTTCCGGCTGGAGGCACCGATCGAANTGGTCAACTTGCGGGTGACGGTGCTGGGCAAGGCGGCCAATGTGAAGGCCGTTGAGATTGAACGGGGTAACGGCGATCCGGCAGAGGCCAAGACCGGAACCACGCCTGTCTGGATGGACGGTGAAGAAAAACAGGCCACGCTCTATGACCGGGCCAAGCTGAAGGCGGGTGATAAAATCATCGGCCCGGCGATCGTTACCGAAATGGACTCTACCACTTTGATCCTCAGCGATCACGGGGCGGAGATCGACCGTTTAGGCAACATACTCATTAACCCACTAACATAAGGAGGACATCATGGTTGCAACAATAATTCAGGAAAATACAACAGCGTTCAAAACNGTGGATGTTGATCCGATCACACTGGACATCATTGAAAATGCGTTGAAAAATGCNCGTTTCGAGATGGATGCCACATTATTCAGAACCGCCATGTCACCGGGTATCCGGGAACAGGGCGATGCCTTTCCGCTGATNGCGGATAAGAGTGGNCTTATGNTGGCNGGGCAATTTGGCTCGTTCATTCAGGGNTTTNTGAATGGCTATGACGGCACGATTGAGGAAGGCGATATNTTCTGGCTTTCCGATCCCTATACCTGCGAAGGGGCGGTCAGNCATGCCAATGACTGGNTGATATTGCTGGCGATNTTTAAAGACGGGCGNCATGTGGGCTGGAGNGCNATGTTNGGCCATATGACCGATGTGGGNGGNATGGTGCCGGGGTCTTTGCCCACCAACGCCATTTCCATATTTCAGGAAGGCATCCGAATTCCACCTGTTAAGCTCTATAAAAAAGGCGTTAAACAGGATGACCTGCTAAAAATCGTTCTGCACCAATGCCGGATGCCCGAATGGGCCGGGGCCGATCTGAATGCCATTGTTGCGGCCTGTCGGATGGCGGAACGCCGGGTGGTTGAGATGTGTGGCCGTTTTGGCGCAGATACTTATATCTCGGCAACCACAAAACTGCTGGCGCGTAACCGGCGGGCAATGGCGCAATTGATTTCAACATCGGTGGGCACAGAAAAAGTATCTTTCGAGGATTATGTCTGTGATGACGGGCGCGGTTTTGGCCCCTATAAAATCAAATGCACNATGTGGCGCGAAGGCGACAAGGTTATATTGGACTGGGAGGGTACCGACCGCCAATCGGAAAGTTCGATCAATTTCTACCTGAATGAGAATATGCTCAAAATGTTCTTTGGCATCTACATGATCATGGTGTTTGATCCCCAGATATTATTCAACGACGGATTTTATGATCTGGTTGAGGTGCGTATTCCCGAAGGATCGCTGTTGAAACCAAAATTCCCGGCGGCTTTGAGTTGCCGGACCCATGCTTTGGGCCGTATCTTTGATGTGCTGGGCGCGTTGCTCGGTCAACGTCAGCCGGAATTTCTCAATGCGGCGGGTTTCTCGTCCAGTCCTCANCTGATGTATTCNGGGTATGACAAGGACGGNGAATGGTTCCANCTGTTCCAGATNGGCTTTGGNGGTATTCCGGGNCGGCCNTTTGGCGATGGTCCCGATGGCCATTCGCTNTGGCCNGGNTTNACCAATGTGCCTAATGAATTTCTTGAGGCTTATTTTCCGCTTCGGATTGACCGTTATGAAACCATTGCGGATTCCGGCGGAGCGGGGTTGAATCGCGGCGGNAATGGTATTTCCATCCAGTATAATTTCTTGCAGNATGGAACCATATCAATTCACGATGATCGCTGGTTTACCTANCCTTGGGGCGTTAATGGCGGCAATCCCGGTATGCGCTCAACCAANACACTGGTGCGCAAAGNCGGNGAACGTCAGGTNCTNCCGTCNAAATGCGATAATATTGAGGTTAAGGTCGGCGATGTGCTGATTTATAACACCTGGGGCGGCGGTGGATGGGGTAATCCGCTTGAGCGTGACGCTGATCTTGTCGCGCGCGAAGTCCGGCAGGGGCTGGTCTCTGTGGAAGGGGCGCGTTCTTACGGTGTGGTGCTTGATGATGAGAATACAGTAGATGAAGCGGCGACCAAAGATTTAAGGGCGGTGATGCAGGAAAACATCAAAACCGATCAGATCTTTAATTCGGGGCCTTCTCTGGAAGAGCTTCGGGAAAGATGTCTGGCGGAAACCGGGCTTCCCGCTCCCATACAACCGACTTGGAATTAAGGTATCGGTTAAAGTTATGTCCATAAGATGTTGGTTAATATCAATTTTCATGTCTTTTATTTATACAGGGCTGGCTCAGGCTGATGAGCCAGCCCCGATAAAGCTGACCGTTGGTGCCTTTGCCGCGCCGGGGACGCCATGGGATAAGGACTGGCAGATATTTCGGCAAAATCTTGAGAGGCAGGAGGCTGATGAACCGACTTTTAAAGTCAAACTTCTGATCCGGGGTGAAGCGGGTGGAGAGCCGGTCACCATGACCAACATCCGGCGGAACCGACTGCAATTTGGTGGATTTACCATCGGGGGCGCCTCGGCGGTTATTCCTGAATTATCGGTGCTGTTGTCGCCTTATATTTTTGACTCAGTGGAAGAACTTGATTTTGTCATGGATAATTTCATGCTGGATCTTTTTCAGCCGTTGTTCGCCGCAAAAGGACTGGTGCTGATCCGCTGGGTGGAGGTTGGCTGGCTTAATATGTATGGCCGAAAACCTCTGCTTATACCGAAAGACGCCGCCGGATACCGTTTGCGGTCTCAGGCTTCGGAAGCCTCACAGGCGATGATGGCCTCTCTGGGGGGAGACCTGTTGCAGATGCCTTTTCATGATTTGGTTCCGGCCCTGCAAACCGGGCTTGTGGAGGGCGGGGAG
>JAESPY010000073.1 GCA_016765435.1 Emcibacter sp. | reverse complement strand
TTTTGGCGGCATTCTGCATAAAATTATTGGCACAAAACGGGTTGAGTCCCTCTGTGCGGCGGCGAATATTTTTCTGGGACAGACGGAGGCTCCGCTGGTGATCCGGCCTTATCTGGGGAAAATCAGTGATGCCCAGTTTTTTACGGTGATGGTCTCTGGTTTGGCCTCTATTTCCGGGACGATCCTTGCGGGATATGCCGCCCTTGGGGTCAATATGGATTATTTGATCGCCGCCAGTTTCATGGCCGCGCCCGGTGGGCTTCTGATGGCAAAGATTATCATGCCCGACCCCGACCCTTATGAGTCCGATGCCCATGTGTTGGAGGTAGCCGCTTTTGAGGAAGACGAAATGCCCACCAACATCATAGAAGCCGCCGCCAATGGTGCCGCAGACGGGCTAAAACTTGCGGCGAATATCGGGGCCATGTTACTGGCCTTTGTCGCCCTGATCGCTATGCTCAACGGCATGCTGGGCGGTATTGGGGGATGGTTTGGATATGGCGATCTGACTTTTAACATGATTTTGGGCAAAATATTTGCCCCTCTAATGTATGTGCTGGGGATTCCCTGGGCCGAAGCTGATGTCGCCGGGAATTTGATCGGCACCAAATTAATCCTCAATGAGTTCGTCGCTTACGTGGAACTTTTCAAACTGCCGGAGGGAGCTTTAAGCGCTCATTCGACTATGGTTGTAACCTTTGCCCTCTGCGGCTTTGCCAATCTTAGCTCCATCGCCATCCTGATGGGCGGCTTTGGCGTGTTGGTGCCAAAACGGCGGCATCTGATTGCCAAATGGGGTCTGAAAGCGGTTGCCGCCGGCTCCCTGTCCAATCTAATGAGTGCGGCACTGGCCAGTCTTCTGATTGGCGGCTGATTGGCGGCTAAAAAAGTGCCCCCACCTGAAAACGATTCGGTTTTACAACTTGACCGTGACCGCAATATCAAAAGACATTGCTGTCCTATAAATTAATTTTTGTCCAAACAGTATAATAAATTATTTTATTCCCCATATTAATAATACAATAAAATCAGTGTGTAAGCCCATATATAATGATCTGCAATTATTCTCTTACAGCCTAAACCATCTTCCCTAAAAAACTGTCATAAAAGCTTTATATCATTGGGATATAAAGCTTTTTATATCAACACGACATGTCGTTTCTGGTTATTTTATGTAATATTTGCAATCAGTTAAATGTATTGTCGCGCAAGGGTATTTAGAGAGATAAAATTGACTTTATGGTCAAATTAATTAATTCTTGCCTTGAAGCATTAGTATATACCAATATAACTCTAATGAAATACGGCAAGTACACCGAGTTTAACAACCGAATTCAATCAATCCGAAAGGGAGATGAAAATGTACAATTTCAAGTCCAACCTACAAAGCATGATGATGAGTTCCACACTCAGAACCAGGTTTTTAAATACATCCACGGCAATGGCCATTGCCCTCGCCTCTGCCACAACTTTTGCCCTTCAAGCGGAAGCGCAAGTGACCACATCACAACTTGTCGGCACAGTGGTGACGGAATCCAATGCCCCCGCCGCAAATGTCCGNGTGCGCATCGTCCATGTCCCCTCTGGTACGGTTAAGGTTGTTCAAACCAACAACAAGGGCGCATTTAATGCATCCGGACTGCGTGTTGGTGGTCCTTACAGCGTATCTGTTGAATCCTCATCCGGAAACGGAAAAAGCGGCGAGATTTATCTGGGGCTGGGCAGTGCCTCCAATATTAATCTGGTTCTTGAAGACACATCTTTTGAAGAAATCGTGGTAACTGGTGTTGCCATGATCACCAAAATTCAAANGGGGACAAGCTCCTCCATTGGCGCAGATGCTATTCAAGGCATTCCAAGCGCTTCGCGGGAAATTTACGATCTTATTCAGATCAACCCTATGGTAAATATTGACCCGACTAATGACAATGCCATCAGCATTGGCGGCACCAATAACCGTTTCAATAGCGTGACGATTGACGGAGTAAAACAGAATGATGACTTTGGTCTGAATAATGGTGGTTTCCCGACACAGCGCAGTCCAATCTCACTTGATGCCATTGAACGGATTGATATCAATGTTGCCCCGTTTGATGTGCAATATAATGGTTTCCTTGGGGGAAATATTAATATTGTTACAAAATCCGGGGAGAATGATTTCCACGGTTCTGCTTTTTTCACCTATCGCGCCGAATCCTTAACAGGAAATAAAATCGACGATCAAGATATTGNTTTAAACTTTGATGAAAAAATTTACGGCGGTTTCCTCAGTGGGCCAATCATCGAAGACAAACTCTTCTTCTCCATTGGTTTCGAAGAACTAAAATCAACAAACCCCGTTGATACGGGTGCCACAGGTTCTGGCTTTGCCAACGAAGCCCCCGGTGTTACCACTGCTGATTTAGAGCAAATTCGGTCAATATCACAAAATGTCTATAATTTTGATCCCGGCTCCTTAAGTGACTTAAAAGATATTAATGAAAATGACCGTAAAATATTTGCAAAGCTTGACTGGAATATTAATGAAAACCACCGGGCGGCCTTTACCTACCAATATAACAAAGGCAATGAGCTAAACCCGCAGAATACCAGCGCCTCTAGAGGAAACATATCTTTACCCTCTAACTGGTATAATAAAACAGAGATTATGAAATCATACTCTTTGGGNGTATTTTCCGATTGGACGGATAACTTTTCAACCGAAGTTCGTGTCTCACGTAAAGAAGTGGAAAGCCGTCAGGAAAGTTTGAACGGTAATGAGTTTGCTCAAATGGAAATTGAGCTTGCGTCCGGAACATCTGTATTTATTGGACCAGACCGCTATCGCCACGCCAATAAATTAAGCAATAGTACGTGGCAAATTAAAGTCGCCGGAACCTATTATATGGGCGACCATGAAATTTCCGGGGGCTTTGAGCGCGAAATGCTGGATGTCTTTAACTTGTTTGTTGATAGCAGTTTGGGACTCTATGTTTTTAACAGCATTGCCGATTTTGAAAACCGGGAAGCGTCTTCCTTAAGTTATAAGAATGCCTTTAGCAATGATTCAAATGATGGCGCCGCGAATTTTAAATTTAATGTAAATTCCGTATATTTACAGGATCGCTGGACCGTAAATGATGATTTGGTCGTCATGGGCGGCTTACGTTATGATTGGTATACAACCGGATCTGTACCGACTTTTAACCAAAATTTTCAGGATCGCAACGGTTTTGCCAATAATGCCACCTTGGATGGCCGGAATATCTTCCTGCCCCGAATTGCCTTTAACTATCTCGCAGGCGAACGGACAACCATTCGCGGTGGTATCGGCAAATTCAGTGGTGGTGCTCCGAATGTATGGGTTTCTAATACCTATACCAATGACGGTGTAACAATTGTAAGTGCAGGCGCAAACGACCTTACAAATGTTGATGGCTTCAATATCCCCCAAGACGTACAAGATGCCTTAGTGCAAGGCGACGGTTCTGCAAACTATCTTGATCCAAATTTCAAAATTCCATCCGCATGGAAATTTAATATCGCCGTCCAACATGAATTTGATCTGGGGGATGCTTTGGGAGATGGTTATATTGTCGCTGCCGAAATTCTTCATACCAAACAAAATGATTCAGCAACATGGATTGATGCCGGTCTTGAGTTTGACAGCACGGCAGAGGATGGCCGCCCCATATATGCATTGAAATCTGGCGGCAAAAATGATCTGGGTGTCACCAACACGGATGGTGGAAAGAGTACCGTCTTTGCGCTCTCCTTGGAGAAGACTTATGATAATGGCATCGACTTCAATGTGTCATATGCCTACACGGACTCTAGCGATGTAAACCCGGGCACAAGTTCAACGGCAACATCCAACTATGGCAAGTTTGCCACGTCCGATATTCAGAATGCGACAGAAGCAACATCGAATTATGAAACTAAACACCGGATTGTGGCGCGACTGAATTACCGCACCGAATTTATCAGCGACTTGGAAAGCCGTTTTGGCCTTATGTTTATCACGGAATCAGGACGCCCGTTCAGCTATACATTTGATGGGGGCTTTCAACAATTCGGCGACTCCCAATATTACCGGGACAGACAGTTGTTTTATGTGCCAAACAATGCGGCTGAAGTTAACCTGAGTGATGAGGATTGGGCCGTGCTTGATGACTTTATTCAATCAAGTGGTTTAGACAAATACCGCGGGCAAATCTCCCCACGGAATGCCTTTAACGATCCTTGGAAGACACGTCTGGACTTTAAGTTCTCTCAAGAAATTCCGGGCATCTTAGAAGGTCATAAAGGTGTTTTCACTTTTGATATTCAAAATTTGACCAACTTGATCAACAGCAAATGGGGTCAGTATAAAACAACATCATTCCATTATGTCAAACCACTAGTTGACGTCGGCATCGACGGAAATGGAAATTATACCTACAGCGACGTTACGATCCCTGGCGATACACCGGCCCGGACGCTCCCTTCTCTGTGGAAAATTCGTCTTGGGGTTCGTTACGAATTCTAGGATAACCAAATAGACAATCGAAAAAGGGTAGCTGTTCGCTACCCTTTTTTTAATTTGCCCACATAAATGGGTTAATGCTTAAAAGTCCATATTGGCGAAGGCTTATCCCCTCTCGTCCTTCCCTCAAAAAAAGTAAAAGATCATTCCGTGAAAACTTCATTCAACACACCCGCAAGGCGCATACCGCCTTTCAGCAATTGCTCCCGGATCACCGGACGGTATTTATAGACATAGTCCCATGAAAAATTCCGGTCCCCCACGTCATAAACCATTTCCCGCAGGACCAGCCCCTCATGCACCCAATCAATCGGCTTGGCCTTCTGATAGTTTCTAATTTGCGCAGCGGTCGCCCTATCAAGAAAATTGGACCATTCGATGAAAGACAGATTTTCATTGTCCACAAGATAAGTATCCCAAACAGAATGAAGATTGGTTATCTTATCAAACCAGATCACCTTGATTTTATTGCCGCCATAATCACGGGCATGTCCAAAATGAAGCGGCTGGTGCATATCGCCAACAATATGAACAAGAAACTTAAGTGCATGTTCCTTTTCCGCACGGGTTGTCTTCGTAGATTTAAGGACTGATATAAAATTATCATAAGCACTGATGACATCGCCCTCCGGGTTTCTTTCTGTGTTCTCGAAAGTCTTCCCCTCAGGAACATTAAGATAATGATACACATTGGCCTGCCGCCAATATTCATCGGGGTTGGACTTCATCTCATCGGCCCAGTTAGCGACCTCTGCCAATGAAACATCCCCCAGTATTTCCCGAATTTTTTTCCGGGCGCTCTCCGTTAAATGCCGCTCGGCCAGCTCTGCAATGACCCGGTGCCCTGTCTTCCCATAGGCCTGAGCGGATGGCACCCATACTAAATTCAAAACCATTAAAAAACTTAAAAATATACGCATGAATTCCTCCTGCATTTCATGTTGATGACATCCTCTAATCTCTCACCTGTTCCGTGGTTTTGTCAAGATAGTTTATGCTTTAAAATCCCTGTTATTCTCTTACGTTTTTATGAAATAATATCCGTATTCTGCTATCCTCCAGATATTATTTTAGGACAATGAACCGATAGTGGTTGCCTGAGGCACCTTCTTCACGATATAATTCAAAAAAATACAGCTTAAGTCTTTCATTTTTAAAGGGACATTATGTCAATAGAACTGCACAGGGGCGATCTGCCGGACAATGTTAAATTCTCTGGCGCCGTGGCGATTGATACGGAAACCATGGGACTTAACCCCCACCGGGATCGGTTATGTCTGATTCAGCTATCCAGCGGTGATGGCAATGCTCACCTTGTCCAGATTGAACAGGGACAAACCAAAGCCCCCAACCTGAAAGCGCTGCTGGAAGACCGCAATCTGATCAAAATTTTTCATTATGCCCGCTTTGACGTGGCGGTATTGAACAAATACCTAAATGCAAAGGTGGGACCCACTTATTGCACCAAAATTGCGTCGCGCCTTGTTCGCACCTATACAGACCGCCATGGATTAAAGGACTTGTGCCGGGAATTGATCGGCGTAGAAATTTCCAAAAAACAACAGAGTTCAGACTGGGGTGCCGACGAATTGTCTCAGGATCAACTGGAATATGCCGCCTCGGACGTACTTTACCTGCATAAACTGGTCAGCCGCCTAAATGTCATGCTGGAACGGTCTGGACGTATGGAACTGGCTCAATCCTGTTTTGACTTTTTACCAACCCGCACGGATCTTGATCTACTGGGCTGGGGTGAGCAGGATATTTTCGCCCATAGTTAAGGCAATGCCCTTGAATATATGGCCTTATAATACTACATTTAAGAGGAAAGTCTTCATCAAGACATTCTGAAAAAACATACCAGTCTGACCGTCGTCAGGCGCAGCAGGACGTTGTCTTTGACCCTTAACCCAGCATTTGACCCAAAATCTGACTCCTCAGAGCATTTCAGCGATCTGATTCCAACCTCGACTGTTACCTATCAACAAATGCAAAGTGAACTTAACCGGGTTAGATACTTAAAGAAAATCATGCCAGCTTTGACAATAATCGTATTTGTCGCGTTGGTTCTATGGCCTGTTCTGAACAGCAAGGAAGGCAGTTTTACGCTTGCCATCGACCGATTAGAGCAACGTGATGAAAACGCCAAGTTGGTTAAACCCCGCTATGTGGGCATTGATAAATATAATCAGCCGGTTAATATTTCCGCTGAGATGGCTTTTCGCAAAAGCAACGATGATAAAGATTATTACCTGAAAAACCTGCTGGCAAACATGAAAATGCGCGATGGTACTGGCATTGAGATTCGAGCCACCAGCGGCATGTTAGATGCCGAAGCACAGGATGTCACGCTTGAGGGTGACGTAACTATTTCCACAGAAAACAATTTTAGTCTGACAACCAATCAGGTTTTGTTTCTGATTAACGAGAAAATCGCTACCGGCGAGAATGGTGTCACGGGCATCATGCCTTTTGGTTCCTTCAGTGCCGATAAATTTCATGTGGATGTGGATCAGGAAATCGTCCGGTTGAAAAGCAGAGTTCACCTACATTTTGATCCGGACAAGCCCATGGAAATACCAAAATTCAATAGTGAAAAATAGAAGCTGAATGGAATGAAATTTTGATTATCAATAAACATATCAGACGAAAAACCCTCCCGCTGCTGCTGTCCGCCGGGCTGGCGTTATGCGCCCTCAATGTGCAAGCACAGGTGACCGCCAGCAACAAGACCGAATTAAAGACAAAAACGCCGGTTAAGATAAGTAAAGATGTGGATATCAGTGCCAATGAACTGGAAGCAAATTTACGCAAGGATATTGTCATTTTTGTTGGTAATGTTGTGGTTTCCCAAGAAGACCTGACCTTAAATTCAGACAGGGTTACGGTTTTTTATCAAAATGTGGACGGGGACAAATCCTCTATCACCCGCATTGATGCCTCCGGCAGTGTCAAATTAACCACCAAAACAGAAACAATCCATTCAACATGGGGTATTTATGATTTTACCGAAAAAATCATCACACTGGGCGGCAAGGTTATCCTGAAAAGAGATGACGGAGAAATCAAAGGCAAAAGACTGGTCTATAATCTGGAAACGGGGCAGATTACGATAGAAAGCCCCCCCGGTGACAAAGGCCGTGTGACAGGACAGTTCAAATTACCCGAAAAACAGTAAAAAACAGTATTCTGTTAACATTTATACGATAAAAAGAAGCTATGAACCAAAAACAAGTATCACCACCTCAAGAAGATGTCACCGTCACTGCGCCCCAACTCAGTACTGGGCTGGTCATTGACGCCGTGGAAAAGACATTTGGTAAACGTCAGGTTCTGAAAGGCGTTAGCCTGAGGGTGGAAAAAGGCGAGGTTGTCGGCTTGTTGGGACCCAATGGTGCCGGTAAAACCACCAGCTTTTATTCCATGATCGGGCTGATCGAACCTGATGCGGGACGGATTTTGCTGGATGGACATGATATCACCCGGCTTCCCATGTATCGCCGCGCCCAACTTGGCATTGGTTATTTGCCGCAGGAAGCCTCTATTTTTCGAGGTTTGACGGTAGAAGAAAATATTTGGGCNGTACTGGAAATCTGTGAAGACGACCGAAAAACCAGAGAGGACATGCTGGAAAGTCTACTCAGCGAATTTTCCATCACCCACATCCGGCATGCGTCTGCCCTAGCCCTGTCCGGCGGGGAACGCAGACGCGTTGAAATTGCCCGCGCGCTGGCCACCCGGCCCGCTTTTATCCTGCTGGATGAGCCCTTCGCGGGAATCGATCCTATTGCCATTTCAGATATTCGTAATCTTGTTTCCCATCTTAAAGACCGCGGAATCGGTGTATTGATAACCGATCATAATGTCAGGGAAACACTTGAAATCATTGACAGAGCCTACATCATTCACGACGGGCAGGTTTTAATGTCAGGAACACCAGAAGAAATTGTCGCCAACGAGGACGTTCGTCGTGTATACTTAGGGGACNGCTTTAGTTTATAAAGCGGGGGTAAAAAATATGGCGCTTTCGCCACGAATAGAATTAAAATTATCACAATCACTGGTCATGACACCCCAGTTGCAGCAGGCTATCAAATTGCTGCAATATTCAAACATTGATCTTGTTGATTTTGTCAGTCAGGAAATTGAAAAAAATCCGCTTCTTGAATTGAGTGAAAATGACAGTGCCGCCCCTAAAGCTGATGAAAATAACGGCGATGCCACCTATGAGGAAACCGGTGAAGCAAAACCCGTCGCCACAGCCGATGATTACCTGAAAAACCCCGGTGCCGAGAATCTGAATTCCGAAACGGCTTTGGACACTAATTTTGATAATGATTTCAACAGTAACTGTGTCATTGATGCCGTTCCAACCCCTGCTCCCGGCAGCGATCTGGGCTTAAGTTCAAAATCCCTGATCGGCAGCGGCGGCAATTTTGACAATACAGATTTTGCCTTTGACCTCCGCCTTTCCGAGAATATTACTCTGAGCGATCACTTACTGGAACAGCTGAACCTCTTATCTGAAAATGCCAACGACAAAATTATCATGCGCTTTCTCATCGGCATGCTGGACGAAATGGGATATTTATCGGAAAGCAGCGAATTAATTGCCGAACGTTTTGGCTGTGAGGTTGACGAGATAGAGCGCATTGTCGAAATCGCTCAAACAATGGAACCCGTTGGGGTTTTTGCCCGTGACCTGAAAGAATGTCTCAAAATTCAACAGCGTAATAATGACCGACTTGATCCGGCTATGGACATGCTACTGGATAATTTGGATCGGCTTGCCAAACGGGACTATGATGGCCTGATGCGGTTGTGTAAAATTGATACCGAAGACCTGAAAGATATGATTCAGGAAATACAAGCCCTCAACCCAAGGCCCGGTCTTGAATTTAATACAAGCATTTCACAAACCGTTATCCCCGATGTTTTCATCCGCAAAACCCCTAAAGGTAACTGGATTGTTGAGTTGAACAGCGAAACCCTGCCCAAAGTATTATTTAACAACCGTTATTTTACGGAAATTAAAAGTCATACCAAGGGCAAAGAAGACAAAGAATATTTGGCCGAATGTGCCGCGTCCGCCAACTGGCTGGTCAAAGCACTGGACCAAAGAGCCCGAACGATTTTAAAAGTGTCCGCCGAACTGGTGAAGCATCAGGAAAATTTCTTTGAAAAAGGCGTCCGCTATCTCAAGCCATTGAATTTAAAAACCATCGCCGATGCCATCGAGATGCATGAAAGTACAGTGAGTCGTGTGACCTCAAATAAATTTATCTCGACCAACCGNGGTATTTTTGAAATGAAGTATTTCTTCACCACAGCCATTGCCGCTGTGGAAGGCGGAGAAAGCCATTCATCCGAATCTGTAAAACATAGTATTCAGGCATTGATTGATGCCGAAGACCCTAAAAAAATTCTCTCCGACGACAAACTGGTCTCGATCCTTAAAGCGGAAGGCATTGAAATTGCACGAAGAACTNTCGCCAAATACAGAGAATCCCTGAATATCCCCTCCTCCATACAACGACGGAGAATTAAAAATGCTGCTTTTTAATAAAGACACCATAGGAAAAATACAGATAGCGTTTCCTGTGGAAAGCAGCATAAAAGAGCGTTATGAATATCACTATTCATGACCTCCTTTACAGCGGAAGTTAGTGCAAACTTGACAAAAGTTACCCCAGACACTAACTTCCCCGGCTTTGGACANTGTTAGATATAATTTCTCATATTTTTATTGTTCAGGCTTTCATTAAAACAAGCTATCTGAGAATGGTTCGCGTAAAATGAATATTATCGTTACTGGCAGACAAATAGACATCGGCGACAGCTTGAGGTCACATGTAGAAGGCCATATCGACGGAATTGTTGATAAATATTTTGAAAATACAATTGATTCNATCGACGGCACTGTAACGATGTCAAAAAATGCCCATCTGCATCGCGCGGATTGCAATATACATCTGGGTCATGGCGTCTATCTGCAAACTCACGCAGAAGAAAAAGATATCTATGCCGCCTTTGATTCCGCCGCCGAAAAAATGGAAAAAAGATTGCGCCGTTATAAAAGACGGCTGACCAATCACCATAAAGAACGCTCAAACCGAGACGTTAAAATTCCGGCTCAATATAATGTTTTTCAGGCGGAAGATGACGTAAAAGAAGAACCTACCGAAGAACTTCAACCTGCTATCATTGCTGAAATGCAGCTTGATATACCGGAAGTTTCCGTTAGTGACGCTGTCATGAGACTGGACCTGGGGGAATTACAAACCCTTATGTTTCGCAACAGTGCCCATGGCGGATTGAATGTGGTTTATCGTCGTACCGATGGAAATATCGGTTGGATTGACCCAAAACTGGATTAACAACAGAAAATTGTCCGTATGGAAATTACAGACCTAATNAATCTGGATTCTATTATTCCAGATCTCAAAGCCTCCAGCAAGAAACAAACCTTGCAGGAATTGGCCAGTTGTGCAGAGAAAATCATACCGCAAGCGCATCATGATATTCTTAATGTACTTCTGGAAAGAGAACGTCTGGGAACCACAGGCGTGGGGCATGGTGTTGCCATTCCCCACGGCAAGTTCCCTGGGCTGGACCGACCATACGGGCTGTTTGCACGCTTGGACCATGCTGTTGATTTTGAATCATTGGATGATCAGCCGGTAGACCTTATTTTTCTGCTTCTGGTACCGGAAACGGCAGGGGCAGATCATCTGAAAGCGCTGGCAAAAGTGTCCCGTACCTTACGGGATAAAGCAATCTGTGAAAAACTGCGCGGCTCCGAGAGCGGTGATGCCATATATGCTATATTGACATCCGTATCCCAATCGAACCACGCGGCTTAACTATTATATCTATTCAATGAACCCGGCAGTGATCCAAATTTATGATC
>JAESPY010000072.1 GCA_016765435.1 Emcibacter sp. | reverse complement strand
AGAACGTTGGAGCTTTAGCGAATATCAATCTGAAAACAGTTTAGAAACAGGCCGTAGAAATAAATGTGTCTATAAAATTAGAGGCTATTGTGAATCGAGTCTAGTATATATTGCGCCCAAAGATTATCCCACGAAGCCGCTTCATGGCCTGAACTGGGAGAATTTCTTTGTTGTCATCGAACGTGATGCCGGTAAAATTGCCATCATTGATGGGGATACCAAGAAAATCGTGACCCATATCGACACGGGTTATGCAGTTCATGTGATTAAAGCAACCGAACATCATAATACGGAACATCCCGTAAATGGTGTCGCCGGACGTTTCTGGTATACGCAGGGCCGTGATGGCAAAATGACCAAAATCGATCTATGGCAAAATCCGGGTAGTATGCTGGTTGCTGAAACTCAGATGGCCTATGATGCGCGTGATGTTGCCGTTTCCGGCGACGGTAAATATGTTATCGGCGGCGGTTATTGGCCTCCCCATTTCGTGATCCTTGATGCCATTACCATGGAACCGCTGAAAGTTGTTTCAACACGTGGTGTTAATGTGGACGGCGAATTTGTCAACGAAGCCCGTGTGGCCGCCATCTATACCACGCCCAATGAGCCAACATTCCTGGTTGCTGTTAAGGAACTGGGACAGATGTGGCAGGTGGATTATAGTGACATTGACAATCTGCGGATTGACACAATGGATACGGCAAAATACCTCCATGATGGTTTCTTCGACGATACGGGTCGTTATTTCCAGATTGCGGCGAATGCGTCCAACAAGATGGTCATTATCGATACCAAAACCCGGAAACTGGCCACCATGATTGATGTGGGCAAGAAACCTCATCCTGGTCCCGGTGCAAACTGGATTGACGAGAAATGTGGGCCGGTTGGCGGNACNACNCATCTTGGCGAAGGACTGNTTTCTGTCTGGGGNAATGANCCNGCAGGCCATCCTNANCAGGCATGGAAATTATGCTATACCGTTGAAACNGATGGNGCTGGTGCTTTCATTCGGACACACCCAAAGAGTAAATATGTATGGGCCGANCANTTGAANCANCCTGAGCCTGAAGTNCAACAGTCTGTACAGGTGATCGACAAGAAAACCCGCGAAATTGTTAAAACGATCCGTGTGACCACAGAACCCGGCAAAGCCGCTCTTCACATGGAATTTAACAAGGACGGAACAGAAGTATGGGTTTCTGTCTGGAACCGTAAAGACGCNGGCAACCCNACAGGTGAAATCGTGATCTATGATGCCAAGACTCTGAAAGANATTANNCGCATCAAAGGCCTGACNACACCCACAGGTAAGTTCAATGTCTATAACCGGACAAACCACGTTACCTAAATCATAATGACAAGCGGGCANGNNTCACATATTTGAAATCCTGCCCGCTTGTTCTTTGCCTTATGCGTTAAAACCATATCCTTTAAAATATATTATTTTTTAATTTTTGCCCCAAAATATTACCCAAAATATTAAATGCCCGGAGCATCCTGAAAATGACCAAAAATGCCTTTAACAAGAAGAGCTTCTTTTCCCGCAAATTNATTCTTGGCACGACCATNTCTGGTGCCTTTGCCTTCTTTATTTTNGGCATTATNTTCTGGGGCGGTTTCAATACGGCCATGGAAGCCACCAACACGCTGGAATTCTGTATNGGCTGTCATGAGATGGAAGAAAATGTCTATCAGGAATATAANCCCACCATCCATTATGCCAACCGAACCGGCGTTCGGGCGGGTTGCCCCGATTGTCATGTNCCTGATCCGTGGATTCACAAAATNGTTCGTAAAGTTCAGGCCACNAATGAGCTTCTTCATAAAGCCCTCGGCACCATAGATACGCCNGAGAAATTTAACAACCACCGTCTGGAAATGGCCAAACGGGTNTGGCAGACCATGAAANACACNGATTCACGNGAATGCCGGAACTGTCATAATTTTGAATCCATGAACCCGGAATTTCAACGNCCCCGCGCCCGGAAACANCATCTNAATGCCTTNACCACNGGACAGACCTGTATNGATTGCCACAANGGCATCGCCCATACCAATGTCCGNCATCTGCTGAGCGATGAGGAATTGGAAGAACTGGAAAAACCNAACCCCGCCTTCATCCGNGAAATCCCAGAGATGTTTGCTATCGGTCTGGAAAAANTAACCNTCAAGGAAGCCGCNGAAGACGANGCNGAGAAACTGGCGATAAAAGCTGCTGCCGCTGCCGAGGNCAGACATATTGCNGCCGCNGTTGAAGANGCNCTNGCNCTCCAATCTNCCAAAAACGGNAAAAGCNCNGCAAAAAATNNCAGTGCCATCAATGTGGACTGGTCCAAGGCCTCCANCCGNAAAATCACCCTTTTCTATCCGGGCGAAACCTCTATNGAGTGGGTTTTGANNGGCCGGGACCACGGNGGNGCGCGNCCTTTTGACAANGGCAATGACCGCTGCGTCACCTGCCATGACAAAGAAACCGCCGATATGGGCCAGAAAATAGTCACNGGCGAAACGGCGGAAAGCAACCCGATNCCCGGCAAGCGGGGCAGTATTCCGGTCACTGTTGAAGCCACTCATGATGCCGAGAACCTCTATATGCGCTTTAGCTGGGCCGAAGGCGACCATGCCCCGGTTCCTTTCGTGGACGGTGGAAAAATGGACCCGGAGAACCCCATGAAGCTGGCGATCATGCTGTCCACAGATGATGTGGAATATGCGGATCGTGCCGGATGTTGGAGCACGTGCCATCATGACGTCAATAACATGCCTCACCACCCCGATGCAGACAGTATGACGGCCAGTCCCTTTGCTACACGGCTCGATTTCAGCGGTGGTGTCACCAAATATCTGAAAGAAAGCCGGACCAAAATCGAAGTCAAAGGCCGGCGCGGCAAAAAACGCGGCGGTTGGGACAAGCTGAAAGACGAAGCTGACCTGAAGGCCGAAATGGACGCCGGGAAATATATGGATTTGATCCGCTATAAATCCGGTGAAAAGGTGACAGAAAACGGCCATATCTTTGATGAAAGAATTATGTCTNGTGGACAAGGGGCTGAATTCGAAGCCCGTCTGANAGCCGGAACCTGGTCGGTGATCCTGAAACGGAAGTTAAACGCCGACAATGCCGGNGATATTACCCTNGCNCTGGATCAGNTCTATAANTTCGGCTTTGCCATACATGATGATTACAGCAGTTCCCGCTTCCATCATGTGTCACTGGGCTATAAACTGGGCTTTGACAATGANACGGTGGAAGTGAATGCCACAAAACAATAATATNATGACGAGATATATCCTGTTGATATGCGGGACATTTATCCTCAATGCCTGTACGGCGGCGGCTGTGCCGAAAACCGTGCCAAAAATTATTCAGGTTGATATCCTGAAATATAAATTCATCCCGGCCGAAGTAACCATTAACAAAGGCGATACCATCCTCTGGGTCAATCAGGAAAAACGCCAGTATCACAGCGTCTGGTTTGAGCAGATGGGCGACCCGGAGCCGGATTATTTCTTCCCCGNCGAGACTTTTAGCCGGACATTTGACACCACCGGGCAATTTCCCTATCGCTGTGGCCCACACCCGGAAATGCTCGGCGCAGTCACCGTAAAATAACTTGCTGGAAAATACTCAGAGCATTTTACCCTCTGCGAAGACCTTAACCCCGACATAATCAATCTTCCCGGTTGCCAGAACGGGCATTTCCTCCACAATGACTATGGTCCGGGGCAACATCAAATCCGGCAGACCTTCTGCCTTGATCTTAGCCGATACGGTGGCGCGNTCAGCCACCGGACAATCCGTCACCAGAATGATCTGCTCGCCTTTTCTCTCATCAGGCAGCGACACNGTGGCATGGAGATTATCCGGCCACAGACCAGCCACCACGGCCTCCACCGCCGTCAANGACACCATTTCCCCGGCAATCTTGGCAAAGCGTTTGGCCCGNCCTATGATAGTAACGAAACCTTCCTCATCAATATCGACAATATCCCCCGTGTCATACCAACCGTCTTTCGGTGGCACCAATACGCCCGGTTGATCCACCAGAAGATAGCCATTCATTACATTTGGCCCCCGCACCACAAGCCGCCCACCCGGTTTAATTCCCGGCACTTTTTTCAGCCTATACTCAATATCCGGCAGAAATTTACCCACCGACCCGCCTTTATTATGCATGGGCGTATTCACCGCCAAGACCGGGGCGGTTTCCGTCGCGCCGTACCCCTCAAACACCCGAACGCCGAATTTTTCCGNCCAAGCCAGCTTGGTTTCCGGTTTCAACCGCTCGGCCCCGGCAAAGATATAGCGCATGCTGTAAAAATCATAGGCATTGGCGTGGCGAGCATAGCCCGTGAGGAACGTATCCGTGCCAAACATGATCGTCGCATTGGTATCATAGACCAGTTCCGGCACAATTTTATAATGCAGCGGAGATGGATAAAGAAACGTCTTCAACCCCGACAGCAGCGGCAAGAGCAAGCCCCCAGTCATACCAAAACAATGGAATATGGGCAGGGCATTGAACACCACATCAGAGGGATTNAAATCAACCCGCGCCGCCAATTGATAGCGGTTGGATTGCAAGTTTATGTGGCTAAGAGCCACGCCCTTTGGCACGCCTTCTGAGCCGGAGGTGAATAANACCACCGCCGTATCTTCGGGCGATCTTCTCGGCATCATATTATGATAGAAAAATCCCGGAAAAAGCCCGGCGACCATACCGTATAGCTTGGAAATGGCCCCTATTTCCGCCCGAATATCCTCTAGGTAAATGAACTCGACCTGCGCTTTAAGGCCCTCAATCACGTTCTCCAGCCCGCCGACCTCTATAAAACGACGGCTGGTCAGGACTTTGGAGACTTTCGCCGCCGTACAAGCCGCCTTTATATTGGTGACCCCGGCGGAAAAATTCGACATGGCGGGTACCCGGCCATAAAGCTGTAGAGCAAAAAACGTCACCACACAGCCATTGGTATTGGGCAACAACAGGCCGACGTTTTCCCCGGCCGACGTTTTACGGGCAATATGACGGCCCAGAACATAGCTGCCCAGAATAAGCTTGTTATAACTGATCGGCGTGCGCTCCACATCTTCCAGCACTAGATGCCCCCCGCCGTGAGTCACCCGGCAATCCAGCAGGGACTGAAAAAGCGTCCTTCGGCAATCGCTGGTCTGAAACATCATATCCGACATCAACGTATAGAGCTTTTCCCCCAAAATCCGCCGCCGTTCCTTTCCGGTAACATGGGCATATTTCTTTTCCGACAATGACATATTGACCGGCGGCAAGATAGAGATGGTAATCTTCGGAAACCACCTGATCCGCAATTTGCCCCGCAATCGGGAAAAGGGCGAGAATTGCGCCCCCTCGATCTTGATCGGCAGGATCGGTGCGCCCGACAGATTGGCAATGGTGCCCGGCCCCTCATAAATTTTCATCAGCGACCCGGTGACGGTCAAACGTCCTTCGGGGAAGATCACAACCTTGCGGCCTTTTTTAACCTCGCTGATCATTCTTTTCGCCGCCATGGGATTGGCCGGATCAAGAGGCAGCAAATGAATGAAGGCATAAGCGGGCCTCACCCACCATTTATCGGCAATATGGGTATTGATGGCAAAGGTCATCTTATGAGGCAGGAAAGCCCCTAGCAACGCCCCATCCAGATAGGAGGTATGATTGGCAACGATCACCACCTTTTTCCCGGCCTTTTGATAATTTTCCAATCCCTGCACCTCTACCCGGTACAACAGCCGGAACAGGGTGCGGGTGATGGAGCGCACTAATTCCTCTGGCAACAGGCGGCAGATATAAAGCGCGACAAAGGCATTCATAATCGCCACGGTCAAAAAGACCTCGGGAATGGTA
>JAESPY010000071.1 GCA_016765435.1 Emcibacter sp. | reverse complement strand
GTGATCTCTACATCACGGCCCGTTGCCTTATCCTGTAACAGTGTGGTTAATTTCATCTTGTTCCGTTTCTAATCACTTTTCATTTACCAGTATCAAATTCTGATATTTTGTTTCAACATCCATACTTGGCGCCACACCAAGCATCGGNCCAATCCGCCGGATCACCTGCCCGACCACCGGGGCCGCAACCCAGCCNCCNGTTGCCCGGTAAAANGTATCTTCCGNTCCNTGNGGTTCATCCAACATGGCAANAACCACATATTGNGGATCATCCATGGGGAAGACACCGACAAAGGATGTGATCTTNTCTTTCCGGCTATAACGNCCATTGACCACTTTTTCAGCGGTCCCGGTNTTGCCCCCAACNCGGTAGCCTTTAACCTGCGCATTACGGCCACTGCCATAATCCACCGCCAAACGCATCAGATGACGCATTTTACGGCTGGTTTCAGACGATATAACCTGCGTNTAATNCTCNTCTCTGGCAAANTCTCCGGCCAAATTCAGANGNCGAATATGACTCGCTCTCCGCATCATTATCTTTACGGATTAAGGTGGCAGGAATAAGGCGTCCGCCATTGACAATAGAGGCAATTCCCGTCACCAGATGAAGCGGTGTNACCGCGATACCATGACCGTAAGANACCGTCATCGACTGAATNTCTCCCCAATGCCGGGGNANAATAGGCCGGGACAGACCNGTNAGNTCTATATTNGCCCNGTCAAACATGCCGAATTTCTCAAGATAANTNTTCTGATAATCNACGCCNACTTCCCGAATGATAAGGGNNGCCCCAATATTGGAAGAATAGGTATAAATCTCCGGGACGTTCAACACCCGTTNTTTNGCNTGGTCATCATGGATGGTCCGGCGACCTACCNTTAAAGGTTCTGTCGCATCAAAGCCATCCGTCAGTTTTACCACCCCGCTATCCAATGCCATGGCAATGGTAAAGGTCTTGAAACCAGACCCCATTTCATAAGGCTCCAGAATATTGCGGTTTTTCATTTCCGGCGCATCCGGCTGTATGGACCCGTTGCCATCAAAATCCGGCAGCGATGTCATCGCCAGTATCTCGCCCGTGCGCACATCCATAACAATGCCCGCGGCCCCTTTTGCCGAGAATTTCGTCATGGCATAGGCCAGTTCCTCCCGCATGATATGCTGAACCCGCACATCCAGAGACAACTGCAAAGGATCATCGGTCCGCACCGGATTTGACAGATGTTCGTTAAAGAATTTCTCAACCCCGGCCTGTGGCTTGTTATCCACATCCACATAGCCCAACACATGGGAAACCAGATGTCCCTGAGGATAGACCCGTTTCTCCGCATCTTCCAAAATCAGCCCCGGAAAGCCCAGCGCATTGATTTTCCATACCTGTCTCGGCGATAGATTTCGCTTGAGATACAGGAAATGCTTGGATGATTTCAACTTATTCAGCACACGGGTCCGATTTAAATCGGGTAATACAGCAACAATCTTATCAGCAACCTCTTCTGGCGCCACAATCAACCGGGGCCGCACCGCCAATGACGGGGCGGACAGGTTGGTCGCCAGAATAATGCCGTTGCGGTCCAGAATATCCACTCTTTCCCGGACGATTTCCACCTTTGCCGACCCGGCCGAAATGATCTGATCCGATATATCCTCAAACAGGCTAATGGACACCAACCGGACAATCAGCACCGAAAATCCGAGAACAAAAAGAAACACCGGGACAATCAACCGATTGCGCGCGACTTCTATGGCTTCGGATTTTGCGCCTTCAATGCGAAGGTCCGCAGTCCTCATTCGCCCTCCCCCAATTTAAGGGAGATACGCTCATAAAAATCAACTTTTTTGGCCCTAACCTTTTGAACGCGAACCTTTTTTAAAGGTTGTTTTTTCACGACCGGATAAGAGACCAATACAACAGGTGCCTTAAATTCTCTTTGCTGATATTTCTTTTTCTGAAAGGCAGGTTTTTCCTGCGGCAGCAACAAAGGAAACGCATCTGCCGGCATTCTGGCCATCTGAAAATCTTCCCGACTGGCGATAGCATTCACACTGTCCGCCATCTGATCAGGACGCGAGGGGGAAAGCGCCAGAAAACGTCGGCTCAGTTTTTGCAGGCGCTCCGGTTGTGACAGATAGGCCATTTCTGCCCGCAACACCTTAATCGCGGATCGGTCTTTCAAAATCAGCGACGAAAGCTGCTGCTTGCGCGCTTCCAAACGTTCTGTTGTTTCCTTCAGGCTAAATACAGTTCCCGCTGAAATCATCACCATCAATACAAAAAAACCTACCACGACCTTGATCATTTTTTATCTCCGGTTTTAAGGCTTTTTTTGTCACTGGGCCAACAAGGCGCATCCGTTCTGCTGGCACAGCGAAGTTTTGCCGACCTTGAGCGAATATTCTGCTCGATTTCCGTTTTGGACGGCTTCCCTGCCCCCCGAACAAGCATTTTAAAAGACGGCGCACGTTCCGTAGTGCCAGCCCGATCCTTTGCTTGCGGCAAATGACGCGACCCTCTTGGCATCTCACCACTTCTCTGTTTGAAGAATTTTTTGATGATCCGGTCTTCCAGCGAATGAAAGGACACCACGCATAACCGTCCGCCCGGCGCCAAAACATGTTCCGCCGCCACAAGCCCCCGGCCAAGCTCTCCCAATTCATCATTGACATAAATTCGCAAGGCCTGAAATGTCCGTGTGGCGGGATGTATCTGTTTTTTCCCCTGATATAACGTTTATAGCCGATGGATTTTTCTATAATTCCGGCAAGCTGGGTCGTGCGGGTGATCCGGTCACGGCTCCGTGCTTCAACGATCGCCTTGGCAATACGACGGGATTTCTTTTCCTCACCATATTGATAAATGATATCGGCAATCTCGCCTTCCGCCCGCTCATTAACCACATCTTCGGCACTTAAGCCCTCATCGCTCATACGCATGCTGAGCGGGCCGTCATTCTGGAAAGAAAAACCCCGGTCCGCGTCATCAAACTGCATGGAAGAAACTCCGATGTCCAGCAGGACACCATCGACTTTCTCCACACCCTGATCTTGTAGCAACTCATCCATTTGGGAAAAACATCCCGGAAGAAGATAAAACCGACCAGGAAATTCCGCCGCCAATTGTTCTGCCGTTGCCTGAACCGCCGGATCGCGGTCAATGGCATAAACGGTGCAATTTGCCGCTTCCAGCAAAGCCCGGCTATAGCCCCCGGCCCCAAAAGTCCCGTCAATGAAGATTTCCCCATCCCCCGGCGTGGCCTGTTCCAGAACCTCATCCCGCATAACGGGATAATGACGCGGGTCATGGGATGTTTCGGTCTGGGTTGTCATGCGCCGTCCCCCTGTTTCAGGGCCGCATCATATTCCTCTGGCGACCAGATCTGAAACGTACGGCCAAGGCCGACAAAAACAGCACGGTCCGTGATACCCGCATGTTTGATAAAATCCTGAGGCAGAACAAGACGCCCGTCACCATCGAATGAAATCGTCATGCTTCGGGACAGAATTTTAGCCGCTGGGTCTTGAGTCAAACTGGGTGTGGTCAACATATCAAAATTACTCAACCGATCGCTGATATGTCCAAGATACTGTTTATCAAAGCCCTCAATGGCCTTGCTGACAAGAGACGGGAAAATCGCAACGGACTGATCATCATCGGGTAACGTCGACCGAAAAGCCGCTGGGATTGATACCCGGCCTTTCTTATCTACCCTATTGGTGTATGTCGACGTAAATAATGGCATTCCGACCCCGAAAATATGATATTGTATAATTCTGTAAAAAGCGTCCCTTCGCTTCTCTCTTTGCACAGCTAATGGGATAACATGGTACTACATGGGTAGTCAATGGGATTGGATGGTACTCAGATTTCATTAACAAGCTGTTAACCGCTTATCTGTGNCGGAAATTTACCTTANTTTTTAATAGGATAGAAAATTCTATCCCGCAGAGTCCGTGGATTCTGCGGGGTAAGAAAAGTCATCAGAATATTAAATTTTTACGGGAAATGACGGGATTTGAGGAAAAGCGGCGCGGTTCCACCAAAAAGACTCGGTAGAATCAGCACAAACAGAAATAAGGAAAAGTCCCCTATCCTCAGAGGACAGCATTATGAGGCGTAAAATTCAAACAGGAAACTATATCTTTGGCAAGCGGGTCCCTACAGAACCCAACATCTGGGACACCTGCCCCGTTGATAGGGAAAATTCAAGCCCCACATAGCCATCTTTTGCCCAAGCAACCTTGGCCGGGATATGCGGGCTGTCCTTTACCATCAACCATACTTCACATTGGGTTTTCAAAGGCAGGTCAAGTTTAACCCGGACCCCGGTCAGCGACAAGTCATAGGCCACACATTCAAATTCATATTCCCCCGTATCCAGCATCGCTTTCAAAAGCACATGTTGACGTCCGAGGCGCCGACGATTTTTTTCATTAACTTCTTTATCAACATTACGCATACAGATAATCCACTCTTGTCAAAGGAAGTAAAAAAAGGCTCTCCTATAAGACCGGGCTATGACCTGATTTTGCCCCCAAAATCAAACACATCATATTTTCGAAGACTATTGTCCCGATGATCCCCGCCCCATGAAAAAAAAGCGGCGCAAGATCATTGCACCGCCCTTCATAATATATTTAATCCTGTGCAAACCTAGGATAAGCCATTGGCCAAGTTACCTAGTCCAGACCTCACCTTTTCAGGATTTTCCGTAAAACTAAGTCCCATAAAGCCATCCGCAAACCAGATGACCTGAGCCGTTTGTTTTAATTTATTTTTGAGCTGTATTAAGACATTCGTCCCTTTTTCAATTGGCATATCTACTTTTAGCCGAATACCGCCCAGAGAGATGTCATAGGCCGTACAATCAAAATTAAAACTACCGATTTTCAATGTCGCTGCTTGAATGACAGTCCTTCTATTATGTTGCCGCATAGAGCTTAGAACAGACCTTACGCCGTGACTGGTTTCATCATTTATCATTCGCACCACCATTTTCTATTTTTATTAACTAATCAGGAACATCTTATATTAATCATCCTTAATAAAGCGTAAAAAAATTGAACATTTTTAAAGATTTTCATCAAAATCGCCTTTATCCAATTCAGTAAGTGGCGCTCTGGCAACACCAATCGGACATAGTTCATACCAAATAAACACCAAATAAAAAATTTCCTAAATTTCGCAAATATTTTATGCATTATTAAATTGATTTTAAACAAAAGCTGATATTATCGTAATTCTAGATAAATTTTTGCATTGTAGGAAAGTTTAGTATCTCATGAGTAACAACAGCAAGTATTTTGAAGTTTCGATTTATAATCAACAGGTCCGGGAACTGGATAGACAGAATAAAGATCATCCAAATTTCACCCGTGACTGGGCACATTTGCATTTCCTGTCCTATGAGGGGGAAAGCGAAGAAGATGTAATCCAGCAGGTTCGAAAAAAACATCCCGAGCGAAAAGGTTTTATCATCGACAAGATCGTTGAACTCAAAGAATATGATTTTATAAAACCCGTTGGTCGAAAATTCTGAGCCTAGACCGCGCGGCCCATAACACACCTCAAGGGTAATATATCCAGATGGTCTGTAAGCCGGGTTTTGTCCNCCGNTTNGCCANAAGACAAAACAGATGGATGACCATTCATCTAGGGGTACTGTTGCCAGCACCCTCTTGCAATCTACCCGAACGACACCCCGGAAGAAGGGCTGTCTTCTTGCGAAGACCGACGTTCCTATTCGATTTTGCACCCGGTGGGGTTTACCCTGCCCCCCCTGTTACCAGCGGGGCGGTGCGCTCTTACCGCACCCTTTCACCCTTACCCNATAAATNGGGCGGTTTGCTTTCTGTGGCACTTTCCCTGAAGTCACCTTCGCCGGTCATTAACCGGCACCGTTCTTCCGTGGTGCCCGGACTTTCCTCTCCTGTATTGCNACAGCAGCGGCCATCCGACCATCTGGATATGATGTGAATAATNTAATTTTGATCAAANAAACAGNAAAAAAACACTATNGTTCTTTAAAACTATGTCAGACCCGCTGACAATTCCCCCAACGACTTGCGCACAACATCGATAGGATCNCANAATTTCAAGCCTATGAACTCNCCGGCACACCAGACAACTCTGGTNTTCAANGTGATTTTATTCTTGATTTTAACCGANGTATCTGTCCCNGANACCANTGGCAATGGCAACTTTAAACGAACNCCNCCCAGCGAAATATCATACAACATGGACCGGAATTCAAACTCCCCCACATANAGTGTGGCCGGCCAAACAACCGTCCGCCGTTTGCTGGCCCGCATGCATTTCATGCCCTGCCGTATATTATCCAATTTTTTTGCAGATTTCTCCGCCGCCTTTTTCGCCATCGAAACAGACATCAATATCTCCTCGCCATCACAAGCGCCCCATAAATTAACAGCAGTTTATAGCGATAATATTGACAAAGTTTTAAGAGCTCTATTAATTTTCAATAAATTCAACCCTCTTCTTGCCTTCCGGCCAAAACTCAGGCACATTGCCCACAAAGCCTAAAAGAAACGCTCAAAACCTACGGGATGCAAATTTATGATCAGAAATACAATCGCAACGCTGCTCTTTGCCGGATTGGTTACCAGTTTCACGACAGGTTGTTCAGGGGATGACGAATATTTATTTGAACATGGCCCCGCCGGACCAAATACGGAAAGAACCCTGAAAACGCTACCCAAAGGCCTGCGCCCGGATAATGCCAAGGCAAGCCACACCGGGGACAGCCTTGAACCGGCTCAATAATTCCGGCGTTTTTCCAGTAAATTTTCCAATATTGAATAACATTCTGAATCGGCTATTCCTCTAACATCGGCGGGTCTGAAATGCCTTTGAAAGGCCCGTATCACCGCTTGGGTCTGCGGATCAGCTTGTCCGGTGATATCAATCCCGTAACCGTAATCCGCCAATCCCTGCTGAAAGAGCTTAATGTCCACGGAGGCCCCCACAGGTATTTCCATAGCTTTGTCCGGCCAGAATCCAATCGCCTCAGAGGCTAGGAATTGCCAGTCAAATAATTCGCCGGGATCACATTTGCGATCCGGGGCTATATCCGAATGGCCCAGAATATGCCACGGGGCAATTTTATGGCGG
>JAESPY010000070.1 GCA_016765435.1 Emcibacter sp. | reverse complement strand
GAGCCGGAAAAACCCTCTCTATCTCCTCATTACGTGTACGCAATTGGTCATAATCCGCATCGGTAATTTCCGGCGCGTCCTTGCCATGATAAAGGTCATCATGACGGGCGATCTCCTGAGCCAATCGGCCCAGTTCTTCTGCGGCCTGTGCTTCAGTTAAGTCATCTATGGGTAGGGAAGGATACTCACTCATGGCTATCCCCGCATCAGGCTTGCCGCCGCCGCACGGGCTTCGTCGGTAATTGTTGCCCCCGCCAGCATACGCGCAATCTCTTCCTGTCTCTCGTCCGCATTAAGAGAGATAATATTGGTAAAGACATCGCCGCCCTTTCCCTTTTCCGATTTCTCGATCAACCAGTGATAGGATCCCCGGGCCGCCACTTGCGGTGAATGGGTAATGACCAAAATTTGCGCCTCATCCGCCAGACGTTTCAACCGTTCGCCCACCGCATCGGCAACCGCACCGCCAACGCCCCGGTCGATTTCATCAAACACCAATGTCGGCACCGTCATTTTCCGCGCCAACACGACTTTCAAGGCCAGCACAAAACGAGATAATTCCCCGCCTGACGCCACCTTAATCAAACCACCAAAGGGCGCACCCGGATTGGTGGAAATCTGAAACTCAACCCGCTCGCCACCGCCAGCCCCCCATTCTGACGGATCAAGGGGGGTAATATCTGTTTTAAAACGGGCCTTTTCCATCTTGAGCGGCGGCAGTTCCGCATTGACCAGCCCGTCTAGCTCTCGCGAGGCCTTGAGGCGTTCTGCGGTCAATTTCCCCACCTGTTTATGGAATTTTTCCCGCGCAGTTTTGACCTCTTGCGTTAAACGCAAAACTTCCGCATCGCCAAATTCAAGTGCCCGTAGTTTCTGTTCAAAATCCGTCAAAACCGTTGCCAGATCATCTACCAGACAATTATGCTTACGGGCCGCGGCCCGAAGCGCAAACAGACGCTCTTCGGTATTTTCCAGCTCATGGGGATTAAATTCCAGATTACGCAGAATATCTTCCAGTGCCGCAATGGCATCCGACGTTTCATTGGCGGCCTGATCAAGGGAATTGGCCACNGGGTCNAGCAGCCCNCGGTCCTGCCCGGTCATACGGCTGAGCCGCCGGATCANGGAATGGAGGGCGGCATCAACACCATTTTTATCCAGCAAACTGGACANGATACCTGTCAACCCATCTGACATCTGTTCGCCCTGCATCATGCGGCTGCGTTCATCGGCAAGTTCGGTTTCTTCGCCCGCTTTCGGTGACAATTGCCCCAGTTCCTGCAAATTATGACGGATATAATCCTCATCGACCTTTACCTGCGCCAGTTTTTCTTCTTCCTGCGTCAGTTGCTTTTGCAGTCGGCTCAGATTTTCATGAGACGTTTTCAATTTTTCGGACAGCCCGTTATAAGAGCCATANTCATCCAAAATTATGCGGTGCCCTGCCGCATTCAGCAATCCTCTTTCGTCATGCTGACCATGGATTTCAACCAGCATATCCCCGACATCGCGCAAAAGCCCCACGCTGACCGGTTGATCGTTAATATAGGCGCGGCTGCGGCCTTCCTTGGTCAGGGTACGGCGCAAAATAATCTGCCCCCCTTCACAAGGCAAGCCTTGGTCTGTCAGAAATTTTTCGATGTCATGGCCGTCCGGCAAGTGAAAATCCGCCGTCACGCTGGCCTGTTCCGTACCATGGCGCACAAGCTCACGCCCGCTGCGCCCGCCCATGGCCAAGCCCAGACTATCCATCAATATTGATTTCCCGGCCCCGGTTTCACCGCTCAATACACATAGCCCCCCTTCAAAATCTATATGAAGGCGATCAATAAGAACAATGTTATTTATTGTCAGACTATTGAGCATCCGGGTCCAATGAATCCACGGGTTTTAAGGTTTTTGCACGTTATATTTTTGCATGAGATCATAACTATATTGATACCATTCCGTCTTGGGATAATTCGCGCCCAACACCGCCGCCGTTTTATAGGCTTCCGGTAAGATACCCAGTTCCAGATAAACCTCCGTCAAACGATGGAGCGCTTCGGGAACATGGCTTGTGGTCTCATATTTATTGATCACATTTGTAAAGCGTCCGATGGCGGCAAAATATTCATCTTTTTTCTGATAAAAACGGCCAATTTTCATTTCCTTACCCGCCAAATGGTCCCGGGTCAGGTCAATTTTCAATTTGGCATCGGCGGCATATTTTGAGAAAGGATAGCGGCGCACAACTTCGCTGAGGGCCATCATGGCCAGCTCCGTTTCCTTTTGATCCCGGCGCACATCCGCAATCTGCATATAATGGCAAATCCCGATCAAATAATAAGCATAAGCCGCATCTTTATTGCCCGGATGGAGCGATACAAAACGCTCAGCGGAAAGAATCGCTTCTTCCAGTTTGTTGGCTTTAAAATAGGAATAGGCCGACATCAACTGGGACCGTCTGGCCCAAGAAGAATAGGGATGTTGGCGTTCCACCTCATCAAAAGCCACGGCGGAGAATTTATACTGGCCCCGATTAAGGTAGCCAAGCGCATTGTCATAAAGTTCCGTGACGCTTCTTTCTTCATATTTCAGTCGGTCTGTCCCGGAACATCCCGCAAGCAACCCGACCGCCAACATAGAAAACACCAGCGGTTTCAGAAATTTAGTTGCCGTCAATAAACTTTGTCTCAAAATCATACCTGTCCCAATATCACGCTTCTTTTATGACCACTTTACGCGGAGCCTTTTTTGAATTTCCCCCGAATCTGGCGGACTATAGCACGCCAATCCCAAAAAGAGCCAACCCATTTATCCAAAATAGATTACCTCTTTATCAGATAGATCACAAATAGGGAATGAATAAGGCGAAAAATTAACTCGGCTGATATCCCTTGACTCGAACCAGACAATCCCCACATATGTTACATTATTACGATTAGGCGGATATTTTGAAGTGTTTAACATGATACGCAGAGCTTTATTTTTTATTTTAACCATTGGTGTCGTGCTGACACCGACCCTATCTGCTCATGCAAAAAAATTAAAAGTCATCGCCACCATTAAACCGTTATATTCCCTTGTGGCCAGCGTGATGGGTGACAGAGGCGACCTTGATTTATTGGTCAAAGGCGGCCTTGATCCGCATATTTACCGTCTAAAACCCTCAAATATCCGGCAAATACATGATTCCGACGTGGTCTTTTATATTGACCCTGAGCTGGAAATTTTCCTGAAAAGAATTTTTAAACGCACATTCAAAAATTTTCAGGCCATCCCCATCGCCCGGCAAGAAGGCATCCATCTTATTCCCTATCGGACCGGAAAAATATGGTATCGGGATGAAAACACACCGCCAGATGACAATAAAGATAACGCACAGGATCTGCATATNTGGCTGGACCCGGCCAATGCCCGNCNNATGGTACGGATCATTGAGGAAAGCCTGTCTGCTCTGGACCCTGCGGGCAGCCTGACCTATATTCAAAATGCGCAGAAAACCATTGCCCGGCTATATCGGATGGAAGAGAGTATTCGTGAGGAACTGCGGCCATTGCGTCAAAAGCCGATGATCGTTTATCATGATGCCTTTCAATATTTTGAAAAAGCTTTCAGCCTGAAAAGCGTTGGCGCTATCCTGCTAAAACCCGACCAGACACCAAGCATAAAACATATTAAGACCCTCAAGCGGCTGGCCAAAGAAAAGAATGTGACCTGCGTATTGGGCACACCGGGCGCACATCCGCGCATCGCCACCGTGGTCATGAGTGGCACCAACGCCGGATTCAGCGTTGTTGACCCCTTGGGGCTTTATCAGGACAAGACACCAGACCTATATTTTAATATGATGCATGACATGGCCAAGAGCATCATTGAGTGTCAGGATAAATATGACATGTTTGAGGGGTTTGAGGGCAAGCCCTCTAAAAAGCGTAATCCTTGAAAATACAGTCTATATTTTCACCCCAGCCACCGTCTTCAACCGACTTGTAATATTTTTCCAGCATTTCTTCGGCGACCGTTTTCTTGTTCTCTAGAATAGTCTTCAAAGGCCCCAGGAAAATACGTTCATCTTCCCCCGTGCTGTTAACATTAGCCCGACGTTTCAACCCCTGAGAAGACAGAGCAACCATTTCTTTCGCCACATCCAGCACAGTTCCCTCTTTAAACGGTGTGGACAAGGCTTTCGTCGGTACATTCGCCCGCAGATATTCATGGTCTTCATGGGTCCAGTCCTTCACCAGANCCCATGCGGCATCTAGGCTGCTCTGATCATAAAACAACCCGGTCCACAAAGCGGGCAAGGCACAGATTTTATTCCATGTGCCGCCATCCGCGCCGCGCACCTCAAGAAATTTCTTCAGACGCACTTCGGGAAATAGCGTGCTCATATGGTCTTCCCAATCCTGCAAGATGGGTTTATGACCCGGATAACCGGGCAATTCACCGCGCAGNAAATCCCGGAAAGACNGTCCGGCCACGTCAATATATTTACCGTCCCGATAGACAAAATACATGGGCACATCCAGCACATGATCCACATAGGCCTCAAAGCCCATGCCATCCTCAAAAACAAAAGGCAGAATGCCACAACGGTCCGGNTCGGTATCGGTCCAGATATGACTGCGGTANCTNANNTANCCATTNGGTTTNCCTTCTGTGAAGGGCGACGCGGCAAANAGCGCCGTGGCAATGGGTTGCAACGCCAGAGACACGCGGAATTTTTTCACCATNTCCGCTTCATCGGAATAATCCAGATTNACNTGAATCGTNGANGTGCGCANCATCATGTCCAGCCCAAGGTTGCCTTTTTTNGGCATATAGTTCAGCATGATACCATATCGNCCCTTTGGCATGATCGGCACATCGGCCCGTGCGGTATTGGGGTTAAANCCTGTCCCCAGAAAGCCAATGCCCAATTTCTCACTNACCGCCTTGGCCAAAGTCAGATGACTGGCCACTTCNCCGCANGTTTCATGCAANGTCTTACGCATGGCCCCGGAAAGTTCCAACTGCCCACCCGGCTCCAGCGTCACCGATTGCCCGTCCTTTGTCAGGCCAATGATGGTTGTGCCCTCCATCATCGGNGCCCAGCCATAGTCCTGCATNGCCACAAGGATCGCATGAATNCTGCGNTCNCCTTCATAAGGCACAGGCTGCAGGCTTTCGACACAAAAACCAAATTTTTCATGTTCAGTTCCGATGGACCANTCNCTCTTCGGTTTGGAACCGGACGCGATATAATCAATCAACTGTTGTTTANTTTCGATGGGGCATGAATTCTTTTTTGGCATATTATTATTCGCTATTCATTTTTTTCACTGCAAGAAAAANATGTGGGGTCTCAAGGGTATAATGTCAATACACCATCCACCACTTTATATCCGGAAAGCGTATTCAGAAAGCTCATGCCAAGCAAGGAATGCTCCAAGCCTTCCGGTAATACGGACCCGTGAATATTTTTTTCCATGATAGGCCCCAGTTCAATNGTNGACAAGCGGACCGGCGCCCCATAAGCCACNCCATTGGCCGTTNGATAGGGCATGCTATANTCCAGACGGTCCACAGCCAACCCGATCTCCCTCGCATCAGCGCGGGTCAGCGCCACATCCGTCGCCCCCGTATCCACCATAAACAACACCTCCACCCCATTGACCTTTGCCCGGACAAAATAATGGCCCCTCATATCCGCGCGAAAACTGATGCTGCCGCCTTCATCAATGCCCCGCGCCGTATCCAGTTCGCCGCCCAAACGCCCCGTTCCTGTCCAGATGCTGTAGCCCAGTGCCAGAATGCCGAATATAATCACCCATGTGGCCAGATTGCGCAACGCAACCCCCGGCGCACTGCTCACATGCGCCCACAGCCCGGCCCCGACAAAGGCCAGCAACAGGCCATCATAAAACACGCCGCCCATGTTACCCCCGCCCAGCATATCAGCAGGCATGAGCCATGCGGCAAGGATCAGAATGAACAGAAATGCAATCACCCCGATCAGGAGGCGCGGAAAACCGGATTTACGGCGTGTCGATGTCTGCCCGTCATGTGAAGGGATGTTATTTGGTTTTTTCTTGTCATCGGGACGCTGGCCCCACGGCGACGGTGTATCAGGATCATTCATATTCTATAGTATAGGGTGAAAAGGGAGCCATAAAAAGACTTGGCGTATCTTTTTATTGGCATTCTCCCCGGAATATGATGATATAGGTTTGTTTTTTACCAAAGACCAACAAGGAAATACCATGAGGCAGATTGGCCGGATTCTGGCAGTATTATGGGCCATAACATATATATCCGCTGTTCCCGCAAGCGCAACAGACTGCGCCAATCCGCCGGGATGGGTGCCAGAAGACCTGACCGAATTGCTGTTTGAGCATCGTATATGGGCCACGGAAGTCCTGCCACCTGACCCTCATGACCCCCGGCGTCTTAACCTGTGTCATGCCGATCTTTCGCATATGGATTTCTCCGGCGTTAATCTGTCCCATGCCAATCTCGCCACCACCCGCATGGTGGGCAGTAATTTTGAGGGCGCTATTCTGGACGGGGTAGAATTTGACGGTGCCTATATCAACGACAGTAATTTTGAGGGCGCACAGCTAAGACGCGCCAGCTTTCGTAATGTTGAAATAACCGCCAGTCGGTTTGCCCATACCAATATGGATCACAGCATTTTTCAGAATATCAAAATCGACACTAGCGACTTCACTGGCAGCCGCTTTGAAAAGGCCCTATTCCGGCGGACGACACTAACCGACTTGAGAATGCAGAATGTCGCCCTCAATCAAGCAAATTTCAGAGACAGCCTTATGGAAAATATTGATTTTTCCGGTGCTGACCTGAGCCAGACAGCTTTTGTCCGCAGCACAATGACACAAGTAAATTTCACCTTCGCCAACCTGTCGCGCGCGAATCTGGGTCAGATGAAATTACGGGATGTATCCTTTAAGAATGCCCTGCTATATCTGAGCAACCTGAAGCGTATAGATATCGGAGAAGAAAAACGCGACCATATCGCCACATTCTGTCAAAATCTGACCACGGCCCGTGATTGGCAATATAGCTACCGCAAGAAAAAATTCCTGTGCGGGGCCAAGATATCTCCCGGAAAATACCCCCTCAAATAACTCACTTTTGCCAGTCCCCAGCAAAAGACTGCCAGAGAGCGATAGCAACAACGGCGGCGGTATCGGCCCGCAAAATACGCGGACCTAACGTGACGGGCACCACATAGGGCTGTCGGCGAATCAAATCGCGTTCTGCCGGGCTGAACCCGCCTTCGGGGCCGATTAATATGGCCCATTTTTCTGGTCGCCCTTGCCATGCCCCCACTTCATCGATGGCGCGGCCCACCGGGAAGGTATTTCGATCATCCGTGCCTTCTTCGTCACAAAACATAATCAGACGGTCTTCGGGCCAATCCGCCAATAGTTGTTCCAGCTTGATCATCGGTTCCACGGTCGGCACCGTAAAACGTTCACATTGCTCCGCGGCCTCAATGGCGTTCAAGCGGATTACGTCTTCTTTCAAGCGGTCAATTTTGGTGCGTTCAGTCAAAATCGGGTGCAACAGGGACACCCCCAATTCCGTGGCTTTC
>JAESPY010000069.1 GCA_016765435.1 Emcibacter sp. | reverse complement strand
AATTGAACCCCTGGCCTGACCTCCAAATCCACAAGGCGGCGACTGACAGCAGATTTGACGATGCCGAGCTGATTTGCAGCCCGACTTATGCTTCCAGCATTAATTATGTGGACAAAGCTGTCCATATCTTCCAGTTGGCCCATGATAATTGTTCTTATAATAGCAACAATGAGTTCTTAATATTACTGTTTATTCATATCAAGGCAACTATTAAGTTATGTCTGAACCGCATATTTGAGAGATAGGAGTTTATGATGACCCTTTTACGAAAAATTATTAAGCGCAGTGTCGGCCAACGTGCCTCGGACGGAGCCGGGGTGAGGTTGACCCGCCTGATCGGATCACCGGAGATTGATATGCTTGATCCATTTCTGCTGCTTGACTGTTTTGAATCCGATAACCCGGATGATTATATTGGCGGCTTTCCAGAGCATCCTCACCGGGGGTTCGAGACGGTGACCTATCTTTTGGCGGGGCGTATGCGTCATAAGGATAACGCAGGCCATGAAGGGGTCATCGCGCCCGGTGGTGTGCAATGGATGACGGCGGGACGGGGTATTGTCCATTCGGAAATGCCGGAACAGGAAGACGGCCTTCTGAAGGGTTTTCAGCTATGGGTTAACCTACCCGCGAAAGACAAAATGTCGGCTCCCGCTTATCAGGAGTTCTCGGCAGAAACCATCCCGGTCGAAAATCAGTCCGATGGCGTGATAGTCCGGGTGATTTCGGGCCAGACGGATGAGGGGACTGTCGGCGCGGTTAAGAACACATGGACCCACCCTCTGTATCTGGACATCAGCTTGAAAGCGGGCAGTTCTTTTCATCAGGCCATTCCCCCGAGCCATAATGGTTTTATTTATGTGATTGAGGGCGCAATAGAAGCGGATGACGCGCAGGATATGGTGAAGGCAAAGCAACTGGCCGTTCTGGGGGACGGCGATCATGTCACGCTGCGTGCGGGAACAGAAGACAGCCGCCTTCTGTTGATTGCAGGGCAGAGATTAAACGAAGATGTGGCCCGTGGTGGTCCCTTTGTCATGAACACAAGAGCTGAGGTCATGCAGGCCTTTCAAGATTATCAAAACGGAAAATTTTAGGAGATATAAAATGGGATTACTTGTCGAAGGAAAATGGCACGACCAATGGTATGATACCAAGGCTAATGAGGGACGTTTTGTCCGCAAAGAATCACAATTCCGCCATTGGGTTACGGCGGATGGCACCGCGGGGCCGACAGGAAAGGGGGGCTTTCAGGCAGAAGCGGGCCGTTATCACCTTTATGTATCCTATGCCTGTCCCTGGGCGCACCGGACGCTGATNTTCCGGGCGATCAAGGGATTGGAACAAATGATTTCTATCTCGGTTGTTCATCCTTATATGGGGGAGCATGGCTGGACGTTTCAGCAGGGGCCCGGGGTCNTTGCGGATAATCTGCATAATGCGGAATATATGTNTCAGGTNTATCAGGCGGCACAGGNGGATTANACGGGCCGGGTAACGGTTCCGGTGCTGTGGGATAAAAANACNGNAACGATTGTNTCCAATGAATCNGCGGATANCATTCGNATGTTGAACACGGCNTTTGACGGGATCGGAGCGACCGAAGGAGATTATTATCCGGCCGAATTACGCGAAGAAATAGAGCGTTTGAACGNCCGCATATATGACACGGTCAACAATGGGGTTTACAAGGNCGGATTTGCCACCACGCAGGCCGCATACGAGGAAGCTGTCGTGCCTTTGTTTGAAAGCCTGGACTGGCTGGAAGAAATCCTTGCGACGCGCCGTTATCTGACGGGCGCTGATATTACCGAGGCTGATTGGCGGTTATTTACCACGCTGGTGCGGTTTGATCCTGTGTATGTGGGGCATTTTAAATGTAATTTTCGGACCATTGCCGATTATCCAAATCTTTCCGGTTATGTGCGGGATCTATATCAACAGCCCGGTGTGGCCGCGACAGTAAATATGGATCATATCAAACAGCATTATTACATCAGCCACCATATGATTAATCCGACTGGTGTGGTACCAATGGGCCCGGAAGTGGATAATAATGCGCCTCACACGCGTGCATTTCTTTAAAGCGGGTGCTAATATATTATCGTGATACTGGGGGCGTTCTGGGGATAGAAAAAAAGGAAAAAAGATGTCGAAACCTGTAATTGTTGACCGGAAACCTATGAAGGTTGATCTGGAAGAAAATGAAACTTATCACTGGTGTAGCTGCGGAAAATCCGCCAGCCAGCCCTTTTGTGACGGTTCCCATCGGGGGACGTCTTTTACCCCCCATGCCTTCACAGCGGAAGAAAGCGGCGAGGCCTATCTGTGTTTGTGCAAATATACAAAAAATGCACCCTTCTGTGACGGTACACATGCAAAGCTGCCCAAAGAAGAGGNCGGAGAAAGTGACAAAGCCGTCCCGTCCGATGGACCGCCGACCGCGGAAGCAACCGCCGAAGAACCAACCGTTAAAGTCATTCATGACCTGGCACGGGATGGCTTGAGTAAGGTTGGTCATCACGGGGAAATGGCCTCTATGGGTGTGCCGCGTTATGAGCTGCCGGACTGGAATGATATTCAGATTTTNCCTGCGCAGTTTGCNCATAAGCCGTTGATGGATGATGTTGNNGTTNCCACNGAATTNGTNATTGGNCCNAATGCNAAAAANCCCCTTGTNCTTGAAATGCCTCTTTTTGTCTCTGATATGAGCTTCGGNGCNTTGTCGGAAGAAGCCAANATTGCGCTGGCCACCGGGGCNGAACTTGCCGGGACGGGAATCTGTTCCGGGGAAGGCGGCATGTTNCCNGAGGAACAGGGGGCCAACAGCCGGTATTTTTATGAACTTGCTTCNGCGNNTTTTGGCTATAGGGAAGAATTACTGACCCGTGTACAGGCCTTTCATTTTAAAGGTGGTCAGGGCGCGAAGACCGGAACGGGCGGACATTTNCCCGCCAACAAGGTCGTTGGCAAGATTGCCGAGGTCCGGGGNTTGCCGGAAAGGACNGCNGCCGTNTCGCCNCCNACTTTTGCGGATTTGGCCACAGTGGCGGATTTTAGCAAATTTTCCGACCGGGTTCGTGAAATAACGGGTGGTATTCCCATCGGTTATAAGATTTCGGCCAACCATATAGAGGATGACATCAGTTTTGCGGTCGAGGCCGGGGCCGATTACATCATTTTGGATGGACGTGGCGGCGGCACGGGGGCTGCTCCGCTGATTTTCCGGGACCATATTTCAGTGCCGACCATTCCGGGGCTGGCCCGTGCCCGCCGTCATCTGGATTCTTTGGGGCGGAGGGATATTACGCTGATCATTACCGGGGGCTTGCGCACGGCACCGGATTTTATCAAGGCCATGTGCCTAGGGGCGGATGGTGTTGCCCTTGCCAATTCGGCCATGCAGGCCATTGGCTGTGTCGGGGCGCGTATGTGTAATACCAACAATTGCCCTGCGGGTATCGCGACCCAGAAACCGGAATTGCGCAAACGGATTGATATTAAGACATCGGCGGAAAGATTGGCGCGTTTCATGACCTCTTCGGTGGAATTGATGCAGGTGATGGCCCGTGCTTGCGGCCATGATCATCTCAACCAGTTTAATCCGCAAGATATTACAACATGGCATAAAGATATGGCGGAATTATCCGGTGTTCAATATGGTGGTGTTCGCTAAAATCAAGAAAAGATATCATGAAAATAAATGCGGATTTTAATCGGCGTGTTGTGGTTCGGCCCGATGATTATAAATGGGTGAATTCTCCCATGCCGGGGGTAGAGCGNATGATGCTCGACCGGATCGGCGGGGAAGTGGCACGGGCGACGACNATCGTCCGTTTNGCCCCCAACAGNGAATTTTCCCCTCATGCCCATGANGGGGGTGAGGAGTTTTTTGTTCTGGAAGGGGTGTTCTCGGACGAACAAAGGGATTATCCGGCGGGGACTTATGTGCGTAACCCCATTGGAACCGGGCATACCCCACGGATNGGNGCTTCGGGGGCAACGATTCTGGTCAAACTCCATCAGTTTGACCCCAAGGATCAGGACCAGAAGCATATTAATACCCATACAGCCCAATGGTCGTCCGGTGCCGTCAAGGGGCAGNAGGTCATGCNTTTGCATGTTTATGGCACGGAACNAGTGGAATTGGTCCGNTGGGCGGCGAATATGACGNTTGCGCCCGGTNNTGATCGCGGTGGCGAAGAGATTTTTNTATTGGAAGGCTGTTTATATGATGAACAGGAACGTTACCCGAAAGGGACATGGNTNCGCAGCCCCGACCAGNATNANNTCCCNNTGTTNACAAAGGCGGANGGNGNGACTCTTNTGGTGAAAACCGGGCATTTAGNGNANNCATTGCACGAGGGGCGCTTTCTTCTGGCAAATGNTTAGCGGAACCATGCCGCCGCATGATCGACAAANGCCCGGACTTTGGTGGCCANATGCCTGCTGTGGGGATAAACCAGATAGACACTGCGGTCATAGGCTTCAAANTCCTGNAATATGCGCACCAGACGGCCCGAAGCAATATCGGCCTCGACCGTGGGCAACAAGCATAGCCCAACGCCNNNCCCGGACAGGATCATGTTATATATGGCCGCATCGGCATTGACCCGCGCNCNNGGGGGNACGGTGATGAATTTCCGNCTGCCGTTGAGGATNAATTCCCANTGATTGGTCGGGCTGATCACGGAATTGACAATACANGTATGNCGGGGCAGGTCGGTGGGATGNACAGGCTCNCCNGCCGTTGCCAAATAATCCGGGGCCGCACAGAGNACATAACGGTAATCGGCAACGCGCCGGGCGATCATGCTGCTGTCGGCCAGTTTTCCTATNCGGACCGCNAGATCAAATCCTTCGGCCACCAGATCAACGGTGCGTTCTNCCAGNGCNAGNTCAANNGTGACCAATTCATATTTNCCCAGAAAGTCATTGACGCAGGCCGCGAGGATNGCTTCTCCCATCATACGCGGTCCGGCAATTTTNAAATGTCCGCGCGGGGTGCCGGTNTGTAACTGNACCGCGTCTTCCAGTTCGTCTACCCGTTCCAATATGCCGATGCATTTTTCGTAATAGGCCCGGCCAACCTGTGTCGGGCTGACTTTCCGGGTTGTNCTGTTGAGNAATCGNGCNTCAAGCNTGCNTTCAAGATGGGCGATATATTTACTGGCCANCGCATTGGACAGNCCCATATGCNTTGCGGCNCCCGTAAAGCTGCCCTGTTCCACCACATTGGCAAATACCCGCATACAGGTCAGCGTATCCATATTTCACCCTTATTTATTATAAANAAAATGTTGATAATATCTTCTAAAATAGNTGTATTATCATTNTTTTGTCAATGGTCTATATCTTGTGCATCAGAAAACACACACAGGAGACCATAAATGATTAAATTTTACAGTTTTAGCCTTTCCGGCCATTCACACCGGGTTGAATTGATGTTGAATTTGCTCGGCGTTGAATTTGAATATGTCAATGTTGACCTTGCCAATGGGGCGCAGAAAAAGCCTGAATTTCTGGCTCTGAACCCCTTTGGCACCGTTCCGGTTATCGAGGATGACGGGGTTGTCATTCCAGATTCAAACGCGATCCTCACCTATCTTGCCAAAAAATATGGCGGCGAAACTTGGTTGTCCAACGACCCGGCCAAGGCCGCAGCCGTACAGAGCTGGTTGACTGCGGCTGCCAGCAAGATCGCTTCTGGTCCCGCAGCGGCCCGTTTGGTGACGGTATTTGGGGCCAGCCTTGACCATGAAGCGGCGAAGGCCACCGCCAATGCGCTCTTTGATATCATGGACAAGATATTGTCGGATCGGCACTTTCTGACCGGAAATGCGGCGAATATCGCGGATGTGGCGGGCTATAGCTATATCGCCCATGCGCCCGAAGGCGGGGTGTCGCTTGATCCCTATCCGAATATCCGGGCATGGCTTGGACGTATTGAGGCCTTAGAGGGTTTTGTGGCCATGCCCGTGACCAAGGCCGGGCTTGTCACTTAACGCGCATGATCATGAACGGGGCCGCAGGGGGAGGCACCGTTCAGACTATTGCGCATTACCCATTGGACAATGAAGGAAAACAGGCGATGACGGATGTTACAACAGAGACCCCCTTCCATCGGGGCGAGCTTGAAATTCAGGATCGTGTGGGCGTCCGGGAGAGAGTGCATTCCTATGCGCCGCGTGTTATCCGGGATCATATGCCGAATGAACATCGGGCGTTTTTTGCTCAATTGCCCCAGTTGATTGTCGGGTCGGTTGATGCGGAAGGGCGGCCTTGGGCCTCAATGTTGGTGGGGCGACCCGGTTTTATTTCATCGCCGGACCCTGGACGGTTGCATATGTCTGCCCGTCCTTTATATGGTGATCCGTTGAACGATAACCTGACGGCTCATGCGCCTCTTGGTTTCTTGGGGATTGAGTTTCATAGTCGGCGGCGTAACCGCTTGAACGGCAAGGTCGAGCGGTTGGGTGCGGATGGGTTTCAGATTACCGTCGATCAGTCTTTTGGAAATTGCCCTAAATATATTCAAGAACGCAGCTTCGAACTTACAGCGGCTGTGGACAGCCCCGAGGCCCCCCGTCCTTTACAGCGGGATCAAACGATTGGGGCCTCTGCGGCGGCGGCGATCACCCGTGCGGACAGCTTTTTTATTGCGTCGGTATTTTCAGAGGATGCTGAGGACCGCCGTCACGGCGTTGATGTTTCTCACCGGGGCGGCAAACCGGGCTTTGTTCATTTGGTGGATGATAAAACGCTGATCTTTCCTGATTTTTCCGGTAATTTTCATTTCAACACTCTTGGTAATATCCTGCTTAATCCAAAAGTCGGCCTTTTGTTTCCTGATTTTGAAACGGGCGATATTATTTATATTACAGGAACCGCTGAAATTATATGGGACGGCGAAGAACGTGATGCCTTTGTCGGGGCTGAACGGCTGGTGCAGATCAGGGTTGACGAGGTCATCCGGGTCGAGAACAGTTTGCCGTTTCGGTCGAAATTTTGGGGCTATGCACCTGATTTGGCGCGGACGGGATCATGGCAGGATGTGTCAGAGACGCTTGAAATCATCCGCGACCGGGACAGCTGGCGGCGGTACAGGGTGGCGCGTATTGAAAAAGAAAGTGAGACAATATCATCCTTTTATTTGACGTCCGAAGATGGCAAGGCCACTGCCGGGTATCAACCGGGCCAATTCCTGCCGATCCGTCTGGATATTCCGGGGCAGGAGGGTCTGGTGCGCCGAACCTATACCGTATCGGAAACGCCGAATGGAGATTTCTACCGCCTGTCTATCAAGCGTGAGGACGAGGGGCTGGTATCCGGTTATTTCCATGATCATATGAGGCTGGGGTCCGTGTTGGAGGCCATGGCCCCGCGCGGTAAATTTACCCTTGTGCCGGATAGCCCCCGTCCGGTTGTGCTTCTGTCTGGCGGGGTCGGGATTACGCCGATGATCGCCATGATGAATCATTTATTATTAGAGGCGGCCAAAACGGGCGTGGCGCGGCCAGTATATTTTATTCACGGCACGCAGGATGGCCGGGAACATGCTTTTGGTTTCCATGTGCGAAATCTGGCGCGGCAAATAGAGGATCTGACGGTTCATATCTGCTATGCTCGTCCGCGGGAAAATGATCTGGATTATGACAGCGCGGGCTATATTGATGTGGCGCTGCTGCGGTCCCTCTTGCCGCTGGATGATTATGACTTTTACCTTTGTGGCCCGCCACCTTTCATGACAGCGGTTTATCAAGGCCTGTCCATGTTGGGGGTCGCTGAAGACCGCGTGCATTATGAATCTTTTGGCCCTGCCATGGTTTTAAAGCCAGTTGAACAGATCAAAGACAGCAAAACACCGTCTCAGATGGCGGCGGGTCCGATCGCGGTATGTTTCTCAAAATCCGGGATCGAAGCAGAGTGGCTGCCGGAAAAAGGCACGCTGTTGGAACTGGCCGAAGCCGAGGGGTTAACACCGGAATTTTCCTGCCGCAACGGATCATGTGGTACTTGTGCTACCAAAGTGAAATGCGGTGATGTGGACTATCTGGACACGCCAATGGCCGCCCGCGATAGTGATGAGGTTCTGATCTGTTGTTCAACGCCCAAATCCGTACAGGGGACGGCAAGCTGCGGCGAAGAATATGGTCTGATACTAGATATCTAAACTTGGATATTTAATTTTAGCCGAATAATTTTTCCATCAACAGGTTGATATGCTCAATAGGGTCCCCGAATATCATCATGTAAACCACGATGGTGATGCAAATAGGGGCAATATATTTTGTGCTGAATTGCCAGATGAAAAACCCTCTGCTGTCCAAGGGGTATCCAATCTGGTCACTGATCAACTTGCGGGACATGGCCCAACCTGTGAACAGGGCCAGCAGTAGGGCATTGATCGGCAGCATGATATTGGCAACAACGAAATCCATGATGCCGAACAGGTTTTTATCCGCCAGCGTGTCAATGAAATTTAAGGGTTTGAAATCTTTTAAAACATTAAAGGACAGCAGCATCAACATACCAACCGCCCATGCGCCGATGCCCGTGGCCCATGAGGTCATCTTTCTGGACAGACCTTTATCCTCGAACCAGGCGATGGCGGGTTCCAGCATGGCCAGAGATGAGGTAAAGGCAGCAAAAGTCAGCAGCACGAAAAACAGAATACCAAAGATCATCCCGCCGGGCATTTGACCAAAGGCGATGGGCAGGGTGGCAAAGATCAATCCGGGACCTTCGCCGGGGGTCAGGTTATATTGAAACACGATGGGAAAGATCATAAATCCGGCCAACAGCGCGACAATGGTATCGGCTACAGCAATGATGGCGGCGGCTTTCGGCAGGGAAACATTATCCGGCAGATAGGCCCCGTAAGTGATCAAGGCACCAACTCCAACCGCGAGAGAGAATAGCGCTTGTCCCAATGCCATGAGCACGGTCTGTGCGGTAATTTTGGAAAAATCCGGGCTGAACAGAAAAGTAAAAGCTTCGCCCCCTTTGCCGGTAAACATGGCGTAGGCCGATAGGAAGGCCAGCAGGATAAACAAGCCGGGCATCATGATTTTTACGGTTGATTCCAATCCGGCCTTAACGCCCATGGATACGACAATAATGACCGAAAGGATGTAAACACTGTGCCAGAGGGTCAGGCGTTGCCAATTGCCCAACAAGCTGTCGAACAAAGCTCCCGACCCGGCCGCATCTATACCGGCAAAACGACCTGATACGGCCTTTGTGATGTAATCCAGCGACCATCCGGCAACCACACTATAATAGGTCAACCCCATAAGAGGCACCAGAATGCTGAGCCAGCCAATTATTTTCCAGAAGGGGTGGTTGCCTTGCCGGACCATGATTGTCATGGTGCCGATGGCGCTCATTTTTCCGGCCCGGCCGAGCGCTAGTTCTGCCATAATCAGGGGAATACCAAGAACGAGCACAAAAGCAATATAGATCAGAACAAAAGCCCCGCCGCCATTTTCTCCGGCGATATAGGGAAATCGCCAAAGATTTCCCAGACCAACCGCCGCCCCGATAGAGGCCATTAAAAAGGCAGAGCGCGATGACCATTGCACGTGCGGTGTGCCTGTTTGACCCGATGATTGTTCTTGTGCCTCACCCATAGGAAACGTCCCTTTTTTTATTTTCATTATGAAAGTACAGGTAATTGGACGTTTCCCATAGTCTTTTCTTACAATTGCGCAGGGTGTTTATTCGGGTTATAGTATTTGAGGGTAAAGCGATCAGATTCGCCAATTTCGATAAATTTGGCCCGTTTATCGGTAAAGGGCAGGGAGCCACTTAAGGTCGGCGGCAATGACCAGACACCACGCGGATGATTTTTACTGTCCTTGGGGTTTCTGTTGATATCGCTTTCGGCCAGAAGTTTAAAACCCGCTTTGGCGGCGATGGCACGAAAATGACTTTCATTGATATAGCCATTTTCGCCTTTGGGGTCCTGAGGAATGCTCTCATCACCGGCATGATCAACAATGGTCATAATGCCGCCCGGTTTCAGCATGGAAAAGATGGCGTTGATATGCGCCTGCGCCGGATCATCATACATGATAAAACCGTGGGCGCGAAAGACCATCACCATGTCCACACCGCCATAGGGCAGGTCTTTCACGACGGCTGGAAATCCAGTTTTCTTGGTAACGGGAATATAGTGACCTTTGTCTTCGAGGAAAGGCTCCAGAATGGATCGGTACCAACCACCCTGACCACCGGGCCAGATTTCGGCAACGGTCATATGCGGCTCCAGACCCGTGAATTTTAGAGTTTGAACAGGATGGCGGTATTTATCCCGTTGCTTGTGACGGTCAGAACGCTGTCCACTTGCCATGACGGTTCCCAGAGTTTTTTCGGCTTGGGCACTCATGGTATGATGCGGCACACTGGCGTCCAGAAAAGCATTTGCCGGACTGCTCAGGCAGAGGACAGAAACGGCAATGGCAGATATCAGATGTTTTTTGTTAAATTTAATCATGGTATTTTTTGCTAACCTTGAATTATGGGATCAATCATCCGTCGGGTCAGACAAGCCTGATCTGTCGGTATATTTATTCATGATAGCCATATTTTTTGGCAAGAAAATACACAATAACTTGATCGGATAATCCGGGGTGGAATATCACAGTCGATATACAGGCGAGGGAGCCGTTGTTCTAATAGGCGCGGTTGGTGCAGAAATCCACAGTATCGATCAAGGCCTGACGATAGTCATCATTAGGAAAGATGGCCAGGGCATCTTTGGCCATGGCACCGTAATGACGGGCGCGCTCTACCGTGTCGTGGAGGGCGTTATGTTTCGTCAACAGTTCAAGAGCCCGTGCCAGATCACCGTCCTTCTGGTCGAGTTCTTCAATGGTCCGGCGCCAGAAGGTGCGTTCGGCCTCATCCCCGCGGCGATAGGCCAGCACGATGGGCAGGGTCACTTTGCCTTCGCGGAAATCATCACCAACGGATTTGCCGAGCTTTTCCTGCTCCGCTGAGAAATCAAGCACATCGTCAATCAATTGAAAGACGATGCCTAAATTTTTACCGTAACTTTTCAGGGCTTCTTGTTCCGCGCTGCCTTTTCCCGGGATCACCGCGCCAATTTCACAGGCGGCGGCAAATAAGGCCGCTGTTTTGGCGACAATCACCTGCATATAGGAATCTTCGGTGGTGTCCATATTATTGGCGGTGGTCAGTTGCAGCACTTCGCCCTCGGCAATAACAGAGGAGGCATTGGACAAAATTTTCAATACTTCCAATGATCCATCGGCAGTCATTAATTCAAAAGATCGACTGAACAGAAAATCGCCGACCAATACGCTGGCTTTATTTCCCCACAGAGCATTGGCGGTTTCAAGTCCCCGCCGCAGATCGCTTTCATCCACCACATCATCATGGAGCAGCGTTGCCGAATGAATGAACTCAACACAGGCGGCAAGTTCCGCATGGCGCATGCCGTCATAACCGCACATACGGGCCGTGGCCAACGTCAACATGGGCCGTAACCGTTTGCCGCCAGAGGCAATCAAATGTCCGGCCAATTGCGGGATCAGAGCCACGGGGCTTTGCATTTTCAGCAGGATGGTCTGATTGACCTTGATCATATCATCGGCGACAAGGGTCTGCAGCCGGGCAAGGGCCGTTTCTGCTTTGGCTTGTTCTTCTTCAAATGATATGACGACACCCATACTAAAAACCTTATGTTGTATGATTGATTGGGATATTGTGCTTTTTAATTACTTTTGGCAAAATAGTCTTCCCGGACTATAAAGGTCAAGGTAACTTGGTCAATGTTTGGAATTTTACGGATCATTTAAAGGTGAAAAACGCGTGATTGAAATTTTTTCCACGGATAATGCGGTTCTGATATCGCGGATTTCTGCGCTTTTTGATGCGGAAGATGTCCCTTTTGTGGTGCTTGGGCATCATGCTAGCCTAATGGGTGGTGGTATAATGGGGATCGGTCAACGGGTGATGGTGGAAGAAGAATATATTCCAAAAGCCCTCAGCCTGATTCGGGAAAATGGCCTAAAAGGCGATGTGGATTTTGTCGCAGGACTGGAATGAGGGGATAAAAGTAAGATGACGGGGGTATCTCAGGATGATTTTCTGGGCGGTGCGATCCGGCTTTATCAGCCGGAAGAAGGCTATCGCATTGCCACGGATACGGTGTTTCTGGCGGCCAGTATGACTTATCAGGAGAATGATCGCATTCTTGATATGGGCGCGGGGACGGGTGGCATTCTAAGCTGTCTTTTATCCCGAACAGAAGGTTTGGTATCCGGTACAGAAGGTCAGGCCGCGACAAATATTTTTCATGGCATTGAATTGCAACCGGAACTTTTGGCATTGGCCCGCCGGAATGCGCGGGAAAATAATTTTGCGGACCGGATAGAATATTTTGCCGGGGATATTGCCTCTCCGCCGCCGGAATGTGAGCCCAACAGCTATCACCATGTGGTCTCCAATCCGCCGTATTTAAAGAAGAACGGCGCCACTGCCTCGCCCTATGAGACAAAGGCCGTGGCCCATATGGACAGCCATATTGAACTGGGCCGCTGGGTCCATCTGTGCCTGCGCATGTTAAAGCCGCTGGGGCATTTAACGCTGGTGCATCGGGCGGACCGATTGGATGATATTATTGCGGCTTTGCATGGCCGGGCAGGGGATATTATTATTTTCCCCCTCTGGTCCACACGGGACAAGGACGCCCGCCGGGTCATTATTCAGGCCAGAAAAGGCGGTAAAGGCATTATTGCCTTGAAACCGGGCCTGATTGTGCATACATCAGATGGTACATTCTCACCAGAGGCAGAAGCCATTCTGCGGCACGGTGAGGCTCTTGATATAACGACGTAACGGTGAAGGTAAAAATATGCTGAAAAAATTAAGACAATTGCTGGCAAAAATCCCTTTGCCCATGTTTCAAAACCCGGCCCCCGTGGTGGCGATCTTGCCACTGGAAGGCGTGATCGGGTCCGCCAGTCGTTTTTCAACGGCGCTTAATCTGGCCGGGATTGAAGAAAAAATCACCGAGGCATTTGAAGTGCATAATGTCAAGGCGGTGGCCTTGGCGGTAAATTCACCGGGCGGATCGCCAGTGCAGAGCGAATTGATCATGCGGCGCATCCAGAAATTATCAGAAGAAAAGAAAATTCCGGTCTATGCCTTTGCAGAGGATGTGGCGGCGTCTGGCGGCTATCTGATTTCTTTGGCGGCAGAGGAAATTTATGCTCATGAAGCGTCAATCATTGGCAGTATCGGGGTGATCTCCGCCGGGTTTGGCTATAGCAAAGCCATTGAAAAAATTGGGGTGGAGCGTCGGGTCTATGCGGCCGGGGACAATAAATCCATCCTTGATCCTTTTTTGCCGGAAAAGGAAAAGGACATCAAGCTGCTGAAAGAGATGCAGAAGGAAATCCATGAGTTCTTNAAAAGTCTGGTGAAGGAACGCCGGGGTGACAGGCTGAAAGGCACACAGAAAGTCATGTTCTCCGGTCAGTTTTGGGCTGGGAATGAGGCGCTGAAACTGGGCCTTGTGGACGGTATCGGTGATCTTCATACGGTGATGAAAGAAAAGCTCGGCGCCAAGACCAAATTCAAACGGATCAAGGAAGAAAAAGGCTTTTTCAAAAGCCTGCTTGGCATGACGGGCGGCAAGGTGAAATTAAGCGATGAAATCCTGTCCACGTTGGAAAGCCGGTCTTTGTGGGGNCGGTTTGGGCTATAAAGTAATATCAATCCTTGACGGGCGGGGCTTGGGCCAGTAATTTCCGGCGGATAAAGGCTGTTGTTGCCCATGAGGAAAGAATCAAGACCAGATGAATAGTCCCATAAGAAACGANAAAGCGTTCCAGTCGCTGATCCTGAAATTACAGATATTCTGGGCNGAACAAGGCTGCGTCATTCTTCAACCNTATGATCTGGAAATGGGNGCNGGAACCTTTCAGGCGGCCACCACNCTGCGGTCGCTTGGNTCAAAACCGTGGAAAGCGGCCTATGTNCAGCCTTGCCGCCGTCCNACCGANGGNCGNTANGGCGAAAACCCGAACNGGTTGCAGCATTATTATCAGTTTCAGACCGTCCTTAAACCATCGCCGGATAATATTCAGGAGCTTTANCTGCAAAGCCTNGAAGTCTTGGGCATTAATGCGCAGGNACATGANATCCGCTTTGTGGAAGACGATTGGGAAAGNCCNACTCTTGGCGCATGGGGCTTGGGCTGGGAAGTCTGGTGCGATGGNATGGAGGTCAGCCAGTTTACNTATTTCCAACAGGTTGGCGGCTATGACTGCCGTCCGGTGACCGGGGANCTGACCTANGGCCTTGAACGCCTNGCCATGTATATTCAGGGCGTNGANAANGTTTATGATCTNGATTGGAACGGNCTGCCAAAGGATCAGGGCGGCGTCACCTATGGCGATGTNTTCCTGCAAAATGAAAAACAATTTTCNGCCTATAANTTTGAACTGGCCAANACGGAAAGNCTGTTNCAGNATTTCAANGATGCCGAGGCGGAATGTCAGGATATTCTGGCNCAAGGNAATTATCCTTTGCCNGCGTATGATCAATGTATCAAGGCGTCCCATATCTTTAACCTTCTGGATGCGCGCGGCGTGATTAGCGTCACCGAACGGGCGGCCTATATCGGGCGGGTTCGGGCCTTGGCCAAGGCCTGCTGTNCCGCCTATCTGGTATCTATTGGGGAGGCTGAATAATGGCTGAGCTGCTACTTGAGTTATTTTCCGAAGAAATTCCCGCACGGATGCAGGCCAAGGCCGCTGCCGATCTGCAACGTCTTGTCACGGGTAAACTGAAAGAGGCGGGCCTGAAATTTGACCGGGCCGCCGCTTACGTNACCACGCGCCGTCTGTGCCTGCATATAGAGGGACTTGACGCCGAACAGCCCGACATTTCCGAAGAACGCCGTGGCCCCCGTGCNGANGCGCCGGAAAAGGCCATCGAAGGNTTNNTGCGCGGTGCNGGCGTTACCCGNNAACAGGTTGAAATCCGGGAAGAGAAAAANGGCACNTTCCTCTATGCGATCATAGAGAAGAAAGGCCANAAAACGGCNGNNGTNNTGGCGGAATTTCTGCCNGACGTCATCAAAAANTTNCCNTGGCCGAAGTCACAACGTTGGGGNGNCAAGAGCCTGCGNTGGGTNCGTCCCCTGCATAGCATCCTGTGCNTGTTGGNCCAAGATGNCAAAAGCGATGTGGTGAATTTTGANCTNGGNGATGGCCTGTCGTCGGGCAANCACAGTCAGGGCCATCGTTTTCTGGCNCCTGNAAAATTCGAAGTATCNTCTTTNGCCGATTATAAAGNGNAACTTGAGNCNGCCTTTGTAATGCTCGATCCGGCNGACCGNAAAANATTGATCCAGACACAGGCNATAAAACTTGCCAAAGAGGCCGGACTGGCCCTGCTGGAAGACGAAGGCCTGCTTAATGAAGTGGTNGGCCTTGCCGAATNNCCCGTGGTTCTGATGGGCGGCTTTGATGAGGCTTTCCTCGANGTGCCGCANGAAGCCTTGACGAGCGCCATGAAAAGCCACCAGAAATATTTCTCTGTGGTTGATGCCAACGGTAAACTGGCCAATAAATTTATCTTTGTCTCCAATATGAAGACCACAGATAACGGTGCAAAAATAATTGACGGCAACGAACGCGTCCTGCGCGCCCGTCTTGCCGACACTAAGTTTTTCTGGGATCAGGATTTAAAGATCAAACTGGAAGACCGTCTGCCAGCTTTGGATGATATTGTCTTTCATGCCAAACTTGGTACGGTTGGCGAACGTGTTACGCGGATGGTTGAATTATCGGGCCATATTGCCGGATTGATTGGGGCCGATGTGAGGCAGGCCAAACGCGCCGCACTGCTGTGTAAGGCAGACCTCGTATCGGGCATGGTCGGGGAATTCGCCGACTTGCAAGGCCTGATGGGGAAATATTATGCCGAAGCAGAAGGGGAAAGCGCTGAAGTCTCAAATGCCATTGCCGCCCATTATTCTCCTAAAGGCCCCGGCGATGTATGTCCTTCCGATTTGGTCAGTGTCTCCGTTGCCTTGGCAGAAAAATTGGATAGCTTGGTTGGTTTCTTCGGTATTGATGAAAAACCGACAGGATCGAAAGACCCCTTCGCTTTACGCCGGGCCGCTTTGGGTATTATTCGCTTGATTGTTGAAAATGGCTTGCGATTAGGGTTGATTACTCTATGTGGTTCATCGGCGAGTCAATATTCGAAAGATATTCTATCGGATGCTGGCCAGGCCTTGGGTGATTTCTTCGCAGAACGCCTAAAAGTTCATTTGAAAGAACAGGGTGTGCGCCATGATTTGATTGCGGCGGTTTTCTCTCTGGGCGGGGAAGATGATCTAGTACGGCTTTTGGCACGGGTCGAGGCTTTACAGAACTTTCTGTCCACGGATGAGGGCGCAAATCTGTTAACCGGATATAAACGGGCGGTGAATATATTAAAAGCCGAAGAGAAGAAAGACACAAAAATATCAGGCGATCCAACGGCCGGAACATTGGCAGAGGAAAAAGACCTGTTTGAGCAGCTGGAAAAAGTCTCCGGCACCACAGAGGAAGCTGTGAAAAGTGAAAAATTCGAAGAAGCCATGAGCGGCTTGGCCACATTGCGGCCAACCATTGATGCTTTCTTTGATAAGGTCACGGTTAACAGCGAAGATGAGGGAGAGCGCCTGAACCGCCTACGGTTACTGGCACAGATACGCAGCACCATGAACAGGGTTGCAGATTTTTCAAAAATAGAAGGCTAATATAATGACAAACTGGGTCTATTCATTCGGTGACGGCAAAGCCGAAGGCGAAGCAAGCATGAAAAACCTGCTTGGCGGCAAGGGGGCCAATCTTGCGGAGATGTCAAATATTGGATTGCCAGTACCACCGGGGTTCACCATAACCACGGATGTCTGTACCTATTATTATGCCAACGAAGACACCTATCCCGGTGATTTGAAGACCCAAGTCAATGCGGCGCTTGCACAAGTGGAAAATACGGTGGGCGCGAAATTTGGTGACGGGGATAACCCGTTGTTGGTATCGGTCCGCTCCGGTGCGCGGGTTTCGATGCCCGGCATGATGGATACGGTGCTGAACCTTGGCCTGAACGATGTCACGGTAGAGGGCTTGGCCCGGCAAAGTGGTGATGCCCGTTTTGCTTATGACAGCTATCGTCGGTTTATTCAGATGTATTCCGATGTGGTTCTGGGGGTTGATCATTATAATTTTGAAGAAATTCTGGAAATCCACAAGGAAGAAAGAGGCTATATTCTGGACACGGAACTTGGAGCCGATGACTGGAAAGAACTGGCACAGGCGTTCAAGAAAAAAGCCGAAGACGAATTGGGTTATCCCTTCCCACAGGATGTGAATGAGCAACTTTGGGGCGCGGTCAACGCGGTCTTTGGGTCGTGGATGATCGACCGGGCGAAAACCTATCGCCGGATTCATAATATTTCCGGTGATTGGGGCACGGCGGTCAATGTGCAAAGCATGGTGTTCGGCAATATGGGCGAAACCAGTGCGACGGGCGTGACCTTTACCCGCGATCCTTCCACGGGCGAAAATGCTTATTACGGTGAATATCTGATCAATGCTCAGGGCGAAGACGTCGTGGCGGGTATCCGCACACCGCAAAACCTGACCAAGATTTCCCGGGAAAAAGCCGGAGCCGATAAACCGTCCATGGAAGAAGCCATGCCGGAAGTTTATAGCGAGTTGGCGGATGTTTTCGTCAAGCTGGAAGCTCATTACCGGGACATGCAGGATATTGAATTTACCGTCCAGAAGGGCAAATTGTGGATTTTACAGACCCGGTCCGGCAAGCGTACTGCTAAGGCAGCGTTGAAAATTGCCGTGGATATGGCTGATGACGATATTATCACGCGGGAAGAAGCCATTATGCGGGTTGAGCCGGCGGCGCTTGACCAATTGTTGCATCCAACCCTTGACCCGAATGCTGTGCGGGATGTTTTGACCATTGGTTTGCCCGCGTCACCGGGCGCGGCTTGCGGCATTGCGGTCTTTACGTCGGATGAGGCGGAAGCCCTTGCCAAGGAAGGCCATAAGGTCATTCTGGTGCGTCAGGAAACCAGCCCGGAAGATATTCATGGTATGCATGCCGCCGAAGGTATTTTGACCAGTCGCGGTGGCATGACGTCACATGCGGCGGTGGTCGCCCGTGGCATGGGTCGTCCTTGTGTCTCCGGGGCCGGGGCTTTGCGCATTGATGCGGCAAAAAAGGTGATTACTGTTTTGGGCCGGACCATCAACAACCATGATCTGCTGACCATTGACGGGTCAACGGGAGAGGTGATGGCCGGTGAAGTCGCCACCATTAAGCCGGAATTGAGCGGTGATTTTGGCAAGCTTATGGGCTGGGCCGATGAAGTGCGTAAACTTAACATCCGGGCCAATGCGGAAACGCCGCCGGACGCGCGGACCGCACGGGAATTTGGGGCCGAGGGCATTGGACTCTGCCGGACAGAGCATATGTTTTTTGAAGCTGACCGTATTGTCAATGTGCGTCAGATGATATTGGCCGAGGATAAAGCGGGTCGTGAGGCCGCCCTTGCCAAATTGCTGCCAGTACAGAAACAGGATTTTATCGAACTGTTCACCATCATGCGCGGCTTGCCAGTGACGGTGCGTCTTCTGGACCCGCCACTTCATGAATTTCTGCCTCAGAAACAGGAAGATTTCGCGTCCGTGGCGGAGGCTACAGGGACCAGCATTGAACATCTGATGGAACGGGCGGATGCCTTGCATGAAACCAACCCCATGCTGGGACATCGGGGGTGCCGTTTGGGCATTTCCTATCCCGAAATATACGAAATGCAGGCGCGGGCGATTATTGAGGCGGCGCTGGACGTTTCCAGTGACGGTGGGGAGGCCATTGTGCCGGAGATTATGATTCCGCTGGTGGGCAGTCGCAAGGAACTGCAAATCCTGAAAGATAAAGTATCGGCCATCGCCGATAAAATCATTGCGGCTTCGGGCAAGGCGCTGACCTATATGATCGGCACCATGATCGAGCTGCCTCGTGCGGCGTTACAGGCCGGGGAAATTGCTCATGAGGCTGAATTCTTCAGCTTTGGTACCAATGATCTGACTCAGACCACATACGGTATCAGCCGGGACGACAGTGCAAACTTTCTGGATGATTATATTCATGCAGGCATTTTTGAACAAGATCCGTTTGTCACCATTGATCAGGAAGGCGTTGGTGAGTTGGTCAAAATTGCCGTGGAACGCGGTCGGGCCACCCGGCCTGACCTCAAACTTGGCATTTGCGGCGAACATGGTGGTGATCCGGCATCGGTTGAATTCTGTCATAATATTGGATTGAACTATGTCTCTTGTTCGCCTTACCGGGTACCGATCGCTCGTCTTGCAGCGGCACAGGCGGCCTTGAAAGGGTGAGTATGGAAAAGAATGTTACCGTTAAATGGGCGGGAAAGATGACTTTTATTGGGGAGGCCCAGTCCGGCAATACATTGACCATGGACGCGGGCGTGGGGAATGGTGGCCTTGGTTTTGGTCACAGCCCGATGGATCTTTTGCTGATGGGGGCCGGGGGCTGTGCCAGTATTGATGTGGTGATGATCCTGAAAAAAGGCCGCAATGATATTACCGATTGTGTCTGCCAGGTATCCGGTAAAAGGGCCTCGGAAATGCCGAAGGTCTATACGGATATTCATCTGCATTTTGTGGTAACAGGAAACGACCTGAAAGCAGGCGCGGTGGAACGGGCGGTAAAATTATCCATGGATAAATATTGTTCGGCCTCTGCTATGCTGGCCAAGGCGGCAAATTTGACCTATGACTGGGAAGTGATCACGGTTTAGGGGCACAGGCCTCCTCAATTTCATACAATATTGTCACATCGCAAGCCAAGGCATGTGCTTAGAACAAGCTTGCTAATGGAATAGCCATTGTCTGCGCCTGTTTTATATCTATTTCGCCTTGTAGGGCGATCCTTTTGTGGGTATGGAAATTTTAGCAACCATTGTTTATCGGCCATTGTAAAGTTCATTGAATGCAGCATCAGATATGCCTGTATGGGTAAGTTTTATAGGTTATTACCGTCACTGACGAAATAATAATAGAATTTCTACCCTGAATGTAATATCATAGCTTGCGTTGATATAAACTAGGTTCAGGAATAATGGAAATATATTCAATGAAGAAGTCCGGGAAGAAATCAGCCAAGTCGGAAGACCGTATTCACCGGATCATGCAGGTGACCCATGAACAGATATTGGCTGTGGGCCTGCGGAATATAACCCTGCGCTCTATCGCCCGTCAGTGCGCCATTCATTTGAAAACCCTACAACATTATTTCCCGACAAAAAATGATCTGTTGAAGGCCATATATCAAGATATTATAGATGACTATCTGCCACCGCTTACCGAAATTTTGCATTTACCAGAAGACCCGATGCCTAGGTTTAATAGGGTTCTTGATGAATTATTCCGCTTTGTTGATGACCTTAATAATCAACGTTTCTTCATTGAAATATTCAGCATGGCCCAGAATGATGATGAATGGATGCAGTTGTTAGACCAAAAATTTTTTGCATTCTACAACCGGATAGGCGATCTGCTTGCAGAACTTAATCCGGATTTAAACAGAAAAGAAGGCCGCAAAAGAGCTTTGGCTATGGGAGCAATGATGGAAGGCATGATGTTGTTTCTGGGGGATAACAAACCGGTTCGGCCGGAACGGGAAAATTTGGCGGAGGAAATTCGGGGGCTCTTGGTGCTGATGGCGACAGCTCCGAAAATCGCGGATAATTTAGAGAAATAGGATTGATGGATTTTTGTTTTCTTGACAATGACCGTCACTGACGTCATTTTAAGATGCAAAGTCAATATTTTAAATAATTTAGGGTGATCGGATCAATGCGCAATTTTATATATCGGATGATGATCGTTGCTTTCGGCCTGTTGACGGTCAGTTGCGGTGAGGCAGAAAATACCAAAAGCAAAGCCGGTTGGATAGACCGTGACCGATTGCAAAATGTGGCGACGGAACCGGGCAGTTGGCTCACGGGGGGGCGAGATTTTGGGGAAACCCATTTTTCGCCGCTGACACAGATCACCGATAAGAATGCCGGAGAGTTAGGCTTTGCCTGGCAGTATTTTACTGATAGCCACCGGGGACTAGAAGCAACGCCGATCTTTGTTGACGGGGTTCTTTATGTTACCGGGAATTGGGGCATTGTTTTTGCTATTGATGGTAAAACGGGCGAAGAAATATGGACTTTTGACCCGGAAGTTCCCGGAAAATGGGCGCGGAATGCCTGTTGTGATGTGGTGTCGCGGGGCCTGTCCGTGTGGAAGGGGCGGGTGTATGCAGCGTCTCTTGATGGGCGATTATTTTCTCTTGATGCCGCTGATGGTACTGTGATTTGGCAGGTGGATACCTTCACAGACCGGACAATTCCTTATGCGATCACGGGGGCGCCGCGTATTGCGGGAAAGAATGTGGTGATTGGCAATGGCGGCGCGGAATATGGTGTGCGCGGTTATGTGACGGCCTATGATCTGGAAAGTGGGCAACAGTCTTGGCGGTTTTATACCGTGCCGGGCGATCCGAAAAAACCGTTTGAGCATCCTGAGCTTGAAATGGCGTCCAAAACATGGGACCCGGACAGCCGTTGGGATATGGGCGGCGGGGGCACAGCATGGGATGCCATGGTCTATGATCCTGATTTAAATCTTTTGTATGTAGGGACGGGCAATGGTAGCCCGTGGGTACAGGCAGAGCGTAGCCCGGGCGGCGGAGATAATTTGTTCTTGTCTAGTATATTGGCAATCAATCCTGATACAGGCCGACTGGTTTGGCATTATCAGACAACGCCGGGGGACAATTGGGATTATACCGCGACACAGCCGATTATTTTGACCGACCTTGAGATCGACGGTAAGACGCGTAAAATATTGATGCAGGCACCGAAAAATGGCTTTTTTTATGTGCTTGACCGGGCCACGGGTGAATTGCTATCGGCGGAAAAATACGCCGCCGTAACCTGGGCCAGTCATGTGGATATGACCACAGGCAAACCGCAGGTCTTACCGCAGGCCAACTATGATGAGGAACAAAAGCTGATTCTGCCCAGTCCGGCGGGGGCTCATAACTGGCAGCCTATGGCTTATAATCCGCAGACAGGACTTGTCTATATTCCGGCGATGAATGATCCGGCCATATATGAAAGACGGGAAAACTTCACCTTTATTAAGGGGATTAATAATCAGGGGGCGCATTTTTCCGAAGGCACCATAACATCCGAGATTGGCGATTTTGATGCTGCTAATGCCGGTGGGTTTTTATTGGCTTGGG
>JAESPY010000068.1 GCA_016765435.1 Emcibacter sp. | reverse complement strand
GGCCGCCCGGAGCTTTAGCGTAGGAGGGGGAGCGCCCACGGCGCGGGGGAATTTTCCCCCTCTAAATAAAAAAACACCCCCAATATAAATTTATCCAGCACAAACAAAAATATCCCCCAATATAACCCTGTCCGCCCTTAAACAAAAAAAACCTCTAACCCCCACTAAAACCCCCCTTTTATTTCCCTTCAATCTCTCTGGCTTCTTCCACCAGCATGATGGGGATGCCGTCGCGAATGGGAAAGGCCAGTCCGGCTTTATCGCTGATCAATTCTCCGGCGGCTTCATCATAGCGCAGGGTTGTTTTGGTCAACGGACAGGCCAATATCTCCAAAAGCCGGGGGTCCACCTTGCCGAAATTAATTTTTGGCATGTCATCTTCGCGTGTCATATATCGTATCCTGTAAGATATTGTTCATTGTAAAATCTTGTCTGTTCCGGTTGCCCGACCGCTGAACAGGTCAAAGGCCATTATTTGCAACATTAAAGTAACCCGTTCTTTCAGGCTTTCCTCTTCCAGCAAGGCCTGTTTTTCGGCGGCATCAAAGGGACATATCATGGCGAGCGCATTGACCAGTTCCTCATCACAGGCCTTTTCCAGAGTGTCCCATTTTGGGATTATCTGATAGAGTTTTAAATATTTCTCCACCGTCAGAATCAGTTTCTCCCGGAGAATATCATCGGATCTGGGGGGGAGCCCGCAATCCTCTTTAAACCTGTCATAAAGCACGCGTACCTGCCGGAAAGTCTGACTTTTGGGCAATTCTTCAACAATATCGTATCGGCTCAATCCGGTCAGGATAATCGAAACACCGCCATCCCGGTTTTCGGTAAGGTCAGAGATCATACCAACGCAGCCCGTGGTATAGAGCGGTCTGTTGCGGACGGCGGTGCCATATTGGTCATTGCCCTCTTGTTCCCTCAAAGGAGAGACAGCGGGTTGAATCATGCCGATCAGCCCATTCTTCTCTCTGGCATGATAAACCATGTCCAGATAACGGGATTCAAAGATATTCAGCGGCAAATGACCCTTGGGCAGCAACAAAGCCCCGGTTAAAGGAAAAACCGGTAAAATATCAGGCAATTGTTCCATTCCAAACATCGTTTCCTTCCAAACTAAGTCGCTTTCCTCAGCCTAAAAATATTTAGGAAAAAAGGATGCTCGACAGTTTTTTGCGTATCTTCACGGTGAGGGGTTCCATGGGGCCAATGATTTCAAAAAACTTCACCAGTTGTTTGCGCGCGCCGTCTTCATTCCATGCCCGGTCCCGTGATACAATCTCCAGAAGATTATCCGCCGCTGCTTCTCTGTCATCCTTGGCCCATAGGACCAGGGCCAGATCAAAACGGGCCTGATGATTATTTTCATCGTCCTTGAGGGCTTGCGCCAAGGCAGTGGCATCGCCAAGACTGGATAATTGTTCCGCCATTTCTAGGGCGGCACGGGCGGCGAGGATGGCCGGATGGTTTTCATCCTGTTTCGGGGTGCCTTTCAAGACGGTGGCAGCATCTTCCAGATCATTCAGTTTGAGCAAACATTGGGCAAGTCCGGCAAGGGCCAGTNCTTGNTCGGCNCCGTTCTGGGCGGCCTGAGAATAAAGGTCTCCGGCAGNGGTGTAATCNTCTTCAGCAAACAGGGNNTCNGCNTGCTCTAACANGAGTTCTCCGGGGGANGGTTGCATTTCGGGCGCGAAACGGGCGATAAATTCTTTGACTTCTGCCTCTGATTTTACGCCGGAGAAAGCATCCACAGGNCGNTGGCCGGAAAAGACCACGACCGTTGGGACNGANTGNATTTTCATNTGTCCGGCCAATTGCTGATTTTGCTCAAAATTCACCCGGACCATCTGTACGGCNCCNCCNGCTTGATTAACCAGNTTTTCCAGNATGGGCGTGAGNTGTTTACAGCTTTCNGACCANTCGGCATAAAAACTGACCANNACAGGGACGGCCGCTGACTTTTCAATCACATCCGTCANGAATGTGGCCATGTCGCTATCTTTGATCAANGCNCCTGTATTGNTGGCGTCTGCCTGTTGAGCTCCGGCATTGGGCCCGTTAACTTCCTGCATGTAAATTCCTTATTTAATNTCCGGTTTTCATTATAGACCTAAATCACAGATTATCAAAATCTATAACGTGGGGATTAAACCCGAAGTGGGTGATAAATTTNATCAGNTCAGGGGACTTTATTGTCGTGGTGGCTTCATTATGGAGGGGATGATAATTCAACAGGTCATTCTCCATCATTTGTTTGTCCAATACCACAATAAGTTTTTCCGAAACCCGGTTAANCAGACAAAANGGCGTCACCGACCCCGGTGTTACGCCCAGCATATCTTTCATGATCTCTGCATTGGCAAAGCTTAACCGTTTTATGGGCAGCTTGCCGGATTTAAACAAACCGACCATATCCAATGTGCGGTCTTCCATGAGCACCACAAGAAGATATTGGCCTTTTTTGTCTTTCAGGAACAGGCTTTTGCAATGGCCGCCAGTAATTTCACCCCGCAGATGACGGCTTTCCTCAACCGAATGCAGGGGCGGATGGCGAAAAGTTGTTGTTTCGATTCCCAGTTTTTGAAAACAATTGAAGAGGTCTTGTTCCGTGGCAGACATAATATAAGGCATTCCTTGTTTTTTGCGCAGGGCTGGAAGTGGCGCGGATGCTTGTATTTTTAGCGGAAAAAAGCGCTGTTGCAAGCAAATGATGTTTTTTTGAAATTACCCTTGATTTTGATAGTGTAATGGCTATTATCCGCCGCACAGTCACCATGGTGACGTATTTTTTTGGAGTGCGGGCGTAGCTCAGGGGTAGAGCATAACCTTGCCAAGGTTAGGGTCGTGAGTTCGAATCTCATCGCCCGCTCCAAAAAAGACTATGTAAGTTAATGGCTTACAATAATTCCTTATAAATCAAGAATACCCCCGATACCCTGACTGTGGGGGAAAATGTGGGGACCTTGGTGCGTCTTGTATCCGATGTATCCCTTAAACATCTTCCCAAAAGCACACTGAATGGCCTTCTAAAGGTCACCTAAAGGGGAATTTTATGGCGATATTTAAATGTAATGGCAGTTCCATTTATCAGTATGAGTTTGAATATCAAGGTTAACGATACCGAGGAACANCCAATGGATATTGGGCTGCTTGAGCGAGTTCCCATGATGGATTATTATGGTTACTTGAAAGTGCCTTTTAATCCTTCGCTATAATTATTATGATTTTTGATCCCAACCAACTACTAGGTCATTATCCAAAGTGATACGGAGGCCATATCGATTACCTCCTTGATGGTTATATTTCCAAACTTCCTTTTTCTTGGTTTTTAGTATTTTCTGGTCAATGTCTTGTGGGATGCCAAGTGAATCAAGAAGCTGTTCAGAACTCTGGCCTTGCCAAAATATCTCATCCATTAACGCAACTACTAATTCTGCATCATCATATTTCAGCATCAAAGCATCCCGCCGTTTTTTTGTACGATGGGCTTTGTAAAAGAGGAACAAAGCAATGCCTGAAATAATCAAGAGAACTAAAAGAACCCAACCCATTGTTTCTCCTACTTTAATAATCCCATAAATCGGTACCCCAATAATAAGTAGTACCCCAATAGCAGTTGAATCTGCTTTAGTCATTATCACCCCCTCCTTAACTTGTTTTGCCTCAGTGATTTACTCAAGGTACACCAAGGCATGTAAAAAGAAAATACCCGTCACTTTTATGGATTGCAATAGCTCAACTCTTATAGTTCAGGATATACCCAACCGTATTCTGATCTGAACTGTTGAATTAGTAGGCTTAAAGTGTCAAAGCATCCAACAATAACTGTAGGGAAAATGTGGGTATCTTGCATCTCATATTCCTCGTAATAACCTTGGACTTTCGCCGTTTTGTGGCGAGGGATTTCATGTGGTAGCCGTCCTTATAGCCTCTGATGCAATGTTGATATTTAATCTTTCACAATCAATCCTGATCGATATGGTTTACATGTCATGCGCGGGCATTTAATGTCATCTTATGGCAGGATTGGGAGTAAGACGGATGAATATTTTCATATTAAACAGCGGAAGTTCCACCATCAAAGCGGCCCTTATCTCGCCTGAGGACGGTATTCGTCATGTTGATATGCGGATTGATAATATTGGCAATGATCGTTGCTGCCTGATTCTCGATACTATCCGCCACCCTTTATCCTGTAAGGACCATGGCGAAGCGCTTTCGGCTTTGATGGCGGCGACCGAAAAAGCCCTTGTGGGGTATCAGGTGGATGCGGTTGGCCATCGCGTGGTTCACGGCGGCCCGTCCTTTACCGAGCCGACCCTGATTACGGATCACGTTGTTCAGGCGATTTCTGATCTGGCACCCATGGCCCCTTTACATATTCCGCCGAGCCTAGCTGCTCTTGATATGGCCCGAAAACAGTGGCCGGACATCCCGCATATTGCGGTATTCGATACCGCCTTTCATGCCACCCTGCCCAACCGTTCCCGGCATTATGCTCTGCCGAAAGATATTGTCGATAAATTGAACATTCGCCGTTACGGCTTTCACGGGACAAGCCATCGTTTTGTCGCCCAGACAGCCGCGTCATATTTAAGAACAGACATTCGTAATTTACGGCTCATTACCTGCCATTTAGGCAGTGGATGCAGTGTCACTGCTATCGAATATGGCCGCAGCATTGAAACCAGCATGGGGATGACGCCTCTTGAAGGGCTGGTCATGAGCAGTCGCCCCGGTGATCTGGACGCGGGTATTATCTTGCAGCTTATCAAGGATCTGGACGGGGATATTGAGGCTCTGGAGGATCTGCTGAACAAGAAATCCGGCTTTGTTGGCCTGACCGGAACGGGTGACATGCGCAAAATTGAAGAACGCGCCGCAGAGGGCGACCGCGATTGTCAATTGGCCATCAATATTTTCTGTCATAGCGTGCGAAAATATATCGGGGCCTATGCCGCTGTTATGGGCGGGATTGATGCCATTGTCTTTACCGCAGGAATTGGGGAGAATAGCGCCCTGATCCGCCATCGTATTGGACAACGTTTCGATTATCTGGGGGCGATTTTGGATGAAGATAAAAATCGGGAAGCGATCGTCAACAAAGCACAGCCGGTATGTGATATCTCGGCGGATATATCCCGCGCCAGATTACTGGTCATTGCCACGGATGAAGAGCTTGCCATTGCCCAGCAGACGGCACAATTGATTGAAGAGCAGGCTAAATCACCAACCAACCTGCATATTCCGGTGGCGGTATCCGCGCGTCATATACATTTGACTCAAGGCACCATTGAGAAATTATTTGGACCGGGGTATCAACTGACTATCCGTCGTCCATTGTCTCAACCGGGTCAATATTCCGTTGAAGAAACGGTGACTTTGGTTGGTCCCAAAAGAAAAATTGAAAAAGTCCGGATTTTAGGCCCTGCCCGGTTACAGGATCAGGTGGAAATCTCACGCAGTGATGAATTCTTCCTTGGGGTCGATGCCCCGGTTCGGGCTTCGGGAGATTTGGACAATACCCCCGGTATTACGCTTGCGGGTCCCGCGGGTGAAGTTACTCTGACAAACGGTTTGATCTGTGCCCTGCGTCATATCCATATGAGTCCAGACGATGCCGCCGCTTTTAAGGTTCAGGATAATGATGTTGTCGATGTCGCCATTGGCGGCAATGGCCGCAAGCTTACGTTTGACGATGTTCTAATCCGTGTTCACCCGGATTTCCGGCTTGAAATGCATGTGGATACGGACGAAGCCAATGCCGCCGGGTTATCCTCCGGCGATATGGGTGTTCTTGTGTCCACTGAAACGCATGCTCAAATGACCCGCCGGAAAATCACCGCAACGAATAGCCCCGCGCAGGACCTTTGAGACAGGTAACGTCTAGTGAGACCTGAAGTCACTTTAGATCAACGGCAACAAACCGCAGGTCATTCAGGCCTGTCTTGACAGATATTCCGTTTCAATCTTTTTAATCACGGCATCTGCGGCGTCTTCGGCGGTCATATTTCCCGTATGCAGATGTATATCGGCCCGTTCAGGTTTCTCGTACGGGCTGTCAAAACCAGTGAAATTCTTGATTTCGCCACTTCTGGCCTTTTTATACAGGCCTTTCGGGTCGCGTTGTTCGCAGATTTCGATCGGGGTGTCGACAAAGACTTCAATGAACTCATGATCTTCCAGCATATCCCGGACCATGCGCCGTTCCGCCCGGAAGGGGGAGATAAAGGCGGTCAGTACGATTAAGCCCGCATCAATCATCAGCTTGGAGACCTCGCCCACCCGGCGGATATTTTCCACCCGGTCCGCATCAACAAAGCCCAAATCTTTATTCAGGCCATGCCGCACATTATCGCCGTCCAGAAGATAGGTATGTTTGCCCAGAGCCTGTAATTTCTTCTCAACCAGATTGGCAATGGTCGATTTGCCGGACGCGCTGAGGCCGGTAAACCATAGAACTACCGGCCTTTGACGTTTTTGTTCCGCCCGGACGGTTTTATCCACATCCACTGCCTGCCAATGGACATTGGTTGCCCGGCGTAGACCAAAATCAATCATGCCAGCGGCCACTGTCACATTGCTGATTTTATCAATCATGATGAAAGAGCCCATGGCCGGATTTTCCCGGTAAGGCTCAAAAACGATGGCTTCATCAAGGCTGATGTTACAAATGCCGACTTCATTAAGCTCCAGTGTTTTTCCGGCTTCATGTTCCAGAGAATTGACATTGACCTTATATTTCAGGCCAGTCACTTCGCCGGTGACGGTTTTATTGGTGGTTTTGATTAAGTAAGGCCGCCCCGGCAGCATGGGTTGGTCATGCATCCAGATGACCTGAGCCTGAAACTGGTCGGTGACTTCTGGTCTCTGGTTAATCTCTGAAATCACATCGCCGCGGGAAATATCAATCTCATCTTCCAGCGTGAGGGTTATGGCTTGATCGGCCACCGCCAAATCCAGATCACCGTCATAGGTGCTGATGGATTTTATGCGGCTGGTTTTGCCACTGGGCAGGGCAATGATCTCGTCTCCGGCTTTTATGGTGCCCGATGCGATGGTGCCTGAAAAGCCGCGAAAGTCCAGATCAGGACGATTGACCCATTGGACGGGCATGCGGAAGGGCTGTTCTTGCTTTTGATTGGAAACATCAATGGTTTCCAATATTTTCATCAGGGTCGGGCCGCTATACCAGTCCATATTTTCCCCGGCTTCGATGATGTTATCGCCTTTAAGGGCCGACAGAGGCACAAAGGTAATGCTGGAGAAATTCAGGTTTTCGGCAAACTCACGGTAATCTTTTTCAATGTCCTGATAAACGCCTTGCGCATAATCCACCAGATCCATTTTATTGATGGCGATGACCGCATGACGGATACCCAGAAGATTAACAATATAACTGTGGCGACGGGTTTGGGTTAAAATGCCTTTGCGGGCGTCGATTAATATTACCGCCACATCTGCCGAGGAGGCTCCGGTGGCCATGTTTCGAGTATATTGTTCATGACCAGGGGTGTCGGCCACAATGAATTTACGTTTGTCGGTGGCGAAAAAACGGTAGGCCACATCAATGGTGATGCCCTGTTCTCGTTCGGCGGCAAGGCCATCCACCAGCAGGGCAAAATCCATATCCCCGCCCTGAGTGCCGACTTTTTTGCTGTCATTTTCAAGGGCGGCCAACTGATCTTCAAAAATCAGCTTTGAATCATACAGAAGACGGCCAATCAGCGTGGATTTACCGTCATCGACACTGCCACAGGTGATGAAGCGCAGGAAGCTTTTATGTTCCTGTTCCTTAAGGTAGCCTTCGATGTCATTGGTGATTTGCTCAGACTGCTGAACTTCATAAGTTTTGAGGTTTTTTGAGTTTTCAGACATTAGAAGTAGCCCTCCTGTTTTTTCTGCTCCATGGAGGCATTGCTGTCCTTGTCGATGGCCCGGCCTTCACGTTCGGACGTTTTGGTGAGCAGCATTTCCTGAATGATTTCGGTCAGTGTGGTGGCGGTTGATTCCACCGCCCCGGTCAGAGGATAACAGCCGAGTGTGCGGAAACGGACCATTTTCATTTCGGGCTCTTCCCCGGGGTTCAGCGGCATACGGTCATCATCGACCATCACCAGCATACCGTCCCGCTCCACCACCGGGCGTTTCTTGGCCAGATAGAGTGACACGATGGGAATATTCTCCAGATGGATATATTGCCAGATGTCCAGCTCCGTCCAGTTGGACAGGGGGAAGACGCGCATGCTTTCGCCTTTTTGAATACGGTTGTTATAGATATTCCACAATTCAGGCCGTTGATTCTTCGGGTCCCAGCGATGTTGGGCCGAACGGAAAGAGAAAATACGTTCTTTCGCGCGGGATTTTTCCTCGTCCCGGCGTGCGCCGCCAAAGGCCGCATCGAAACCATATTTGTCCAGCGCTTGTTTCAAGCCTTGGGTCTTCATAATATCGGTATGGGTGGCAGAACCGTGGGAAAATGGCCCGATGCCTTGATCTACACCGTCCTGATTAATATGGACGATGGGGTCCAGATTATTTTCCGCGATGAATTTATCACGAAATTCGATCATTTCGCCAAATTTCCATGTGGTATCCACATGCATCAGGGGAAAGGGCAGTTTGGACGGATGAAAGGCCTTCATGGCCAGATGCAGCATGACGCTGCTGTCCTTGCCAATGGAATAAAGCATGACCGGATTGTCGCAAGTGGCCGCGGCTTCACGCATAATATGGATCGATTCCGCCTCAAGACGCTGTAAGTGAGTAAGTCTGGTCATAAAATAAAATATTCCTGATATTTTTTTTGCTGCCTGTATATGATCCTATATCTATAGATTATACTGCAAATTTCAAGCTTTAACATAAAAAATAAGTTATTTATATTATTATACATTCAATATATGTATTATTTATGTGACAAAAGTTACTGACCCCCTGCGTCCAGTCGGTTAAAAGAGGCGTATATTTAATCAAAAGGACGTCTCATGATAAAAAGAATTCTATGCGCGCTGATCGTTATATCAGCCCTGTTTTTGCCCGCGCAGGCCGAAGACCATGCGAAGAAGCATGTCATTGATTTAAAGACGGAAGCTGCCATCGGCAATATGTCCGGCGTCATTTCCCTGCATGGTTCCATATATATGGCGGGACAGCCCGACCCGGCAACGTTGGCCACATTGAAGGACAGTGGTTTTGAGGTGGTGATTAACATCCGGCATGAGGATGAGGTTAAATTTGATGAGAAGTCACTGGTGACGGGCCTGAGCTATTATAATATCCCGCTGTTAAAAGACGGCAAGATACAGGATGCTGCGGTGGTCGATATCCATACAGCCCTGAGCGAAAACAAGGGCAAAAAGATATTACTCCATTGTTCCAGCGGCAACCGGGTTGCTGGCTGGCTTGGCGCGCATTTGGGCCGGGATCGTGGTTATACAACGGATAAAGCCGTCGCCCTTGCCAAACAGGCGGGCATGACCAAGGCGGGCATGGAAAAAATCCTGCGGAATTATCTGGATCATCTGGTCAAATAATCATCATTCGGCGATATGGCGGGTGGTTTCCGAGAAGCGATCGAATTCTTCCTGCCAGTCTGAGGGATGATTGGTCAGTCTGACGTTGACCGCCGTCACCTTATATTCGGGGCATTCCGTGGCCCAATCCGCATTGTCGGTTGTGATCACATTAGCCCCGGATTCGGGCATATGGAAGGTGGTATAGATCACCCCCGGCTGCATCCGGTCAGATATCATCGCCCGCAGGCTGGTATCGCCCATGCGGCTTTGGATATTAACCCAGTCGCCGTCCCGGATGCCCCGGTCTGCGGCATCGGTGGCATGAATTTCCAGTATATCCTGATCGTGCCAGACATTATTTTCCGTCCGCCGTGTCTGGGCGCCGACATTATACTGACTTAAGATTCGGCCCGTGGTCAGGATCAGCGGGAATTTACGGCTGACTTTTTCTGTGGTCGGCACGAATTCAGTGATGACAAAATTGCCCTTGCCCCGGACAAATTCCCCCACATGCATGATCGGTGTGCCGTCCGGTGCGTCTGCGTTACAGGGCCATTGCAGGCTGCCATGTTCGCGGATACGCTCGAAACTGACATGGCTAAAAGTCGGGGTGAGCCGGGCAATTTCATCCATGATCTCTGATGAGCTTTCGTAGGACATGTCGTAGCCCATGGCACGGGACAGCCGACAGGTGATTTCCCATTCATCCATGCCCGCCAGCGGTTCCACGGCCTTATTGACCATGCTGATGCGCCGTTCCGCATTGGTGAAGGTGCCATCTTTCTCCAGAAAGCTGGTTCCGGGAAAGAAAATATGAGCAAAGCGCGCGGTTTCATTGAGGAATAAATCTTGCACGATCAGACAGTCCAGATTTTTTAGGGCCGCTTCCACATGGTGGGTATTGGGGTCGCTCTGGGCCACGTCTTCGCCCTGAATATACATGCCGCGATAGGTTCCGGCCACGGCGGCGTCAAACATGGCCGGGATGCGGTGACCAGGCTCCGGGTCGAGTTTTAGCCCCCAGTCTGCTTCGAATAGGCTCCGCACGCTATCATCCCCGACCGACCGATAGCCGGGGAGTTCGTTGGGGAAAGACCCCATGTCGCAGGAGCCTTGGACATTGTTCTGGCCCCGTAACGGATTTACGCCAACGCCGGAAAAGCCGATGTTCCCGGTCAGCATGGCGAGATTGGCCAATCCCATGACAGACGTGGAGCCTTGGGAATGTTCGGTGATGCCCAGACCATAAAAAATGGCTGATTTCCCTTTGCTGTCTTTTGGACTGTCTTGTCGCCCACCTGTGGCATAAAGCCGGGCGGCGGCACGCAGGTCTGCGGCGGGAACGCCGGAGAATTTCTCGCTTTCTTCCGGTGAATTTTTGGGGTCAAGGATGAAGCTCCGCCAGTCCGCATAGGCCTGATCCTCGCATCTTTCCCGCACATAATCAGCATCTTCCAGCCCTTCTTCCACGATGACATGGGCAAGGGCATTGATCACCGCCACGTTATTTCCGGGCAGTAGAGGCAGATGATAATCGGCTTTGATATGCGGGTTTTTCACCAGATCAATGGCGCGGGGGTCGATGACAATCAGCCGGGCACCCTGCCGCAACCGTTGTTTCATACGGCTGCCGAAAACCGGGTGGGCATCGGTCGGGTTGGCCCCAATGACAAGGATCACATCGGCGTCCATGACGCTGTCAAATGTCTGGGTTCCGGCGGAGGTGCCGAGGGTTTGGTTAAGACCATATCCCGTGGGGCTGTGACAGACCCGCGCACAGGTATCCACATTGTTATTACCAAAAGCGGTGCGGATTAATTTCTGAACCACATAAACTTCTTCGTTGGTACAGCGAGAGGAGGTAATGCCGCCAATGGATTTCCGGCCATGTTTTTCCTGTATCGCTTTCAGGCGTGTCGCTGCCGTGGCAATGGCCTTGTCCCAGCTTACTTCAATCCACGGGTCGGTGATTTTTTCCCGGATCATGGGTTTTGTGACGCGGTCTTCATGGAAGGCATATTCCCACGCGAACCGGCCTTTGACGCAACGGTGACCATGATTGGCTTCGCCGTCTTTCCACGGGGTCATGCGAATAACTTTGTCGCCTTTCAGTTCCGCCTTAAATCCGCAGCCGACTCCGCAATAGGCACAGGTGGTGATAACACTGTGATCGGGCTTGCCCTGCTCGATGACATTTTTTTCTAACAGACTGTCGGTGGGACAGGCGGATACGCAAGCGCCGCAGGATACGCAGTCGCTGGTCAGGAAATCCTGTGCCACACCAGCGGTAATCTGGCTGTCGAAACCGCGTCCTTCCACGGTCAGGGCAAAGGTGCCCTGTACTTCTTCGCAGGCCCGCACACAACGGGAACACAGGATGCATTTGGACGGGTCAAAGCTAAAATATGGATTGCTGTCATCAATGATGGATTTCAGATGGTTATGACCTTCTGTGCCGTATCGACTTTCGCTCATGCCTAATAATCGGGCCAGATCATGGAGGGGAAGGTCATCGGTATCAGGATGGTCGGACAGGTAAAGGTCCATCACGCCGCGCCGCAGGTCGCTGAGGCGATCCGACTGGGTGGTGACTTTCATGCCGTCTTCTGCTGGTGTGGTGCAAGAGGCCGGGGTGCCGCGTCGTCCGTCGATCTCCACCAGACACAGACGGCAGGACCCAAAACTTTCAAGGCAGTCTGTGGCACAGAGGCTGGGGATATCTGCGTCAATTTCGGCGGCGGCGCGCATGACGCTGGTGCCTTCGGTCACGGTGACGGCTTTGCCATCAATTTCCAGTGTGACGGAGGTATCGGAGATGACTTCTGGCGTGCCAAAATCTTTTTCTGTGATTAATGTCATTTTGCTACCTTAAAATCTTCGGGCCATTTTTCAAGGGCGCTCAGGACCGGTATTGGCGTCATGCCGCCCATGGCACAAAGGGATCCATTTTCCATCACGTCACATAAATCCTTGACCAGCTTCAGGTTATCTTGCCGATCTTCGCCCCGTTGTATTTTGGCGATCAGTTCCGATCCGCGAACCGATCCAATGCGGCAGGGGGTACATTTGCCGCAGCTTTCTTCCACACAGAAGTCAAAGGCAAATTTCGCCTGTTCCGCCATATCTACGTTGTCGCCAAACACCACGATACCACCGTGACCCAGCACAGCCGCCGCTTCTGAAAAAGCTTCATAATCCATGGGCATATCCAGATCATCAGGCCCAAGATACGCACCCAGAGGGCCGCCGACTTGCACCGCTTTTAACGGCGTTCCGTCTATGGTGCCGTCGCCATAATCCATGATTAATTCTCGCAGACTGATGCCAAAGGCCTTTTCCACTAACCCGCCACGGGCAATATTTCCGGCCAGTTGAAAGGCGATGGTTCCCCGGGATCGGCCCATGCCAAAATCCTGATAAAAGTCCGCGCCTTTGTCCATGATGATCGGTACACTGGCCAAGGATAGAACGTTATTGACCACGGTTGGCTGGCCGAATAATCCCTCCAAGGCGGGCAGGGGCGGTTTGGCCCGCACCATGCCTCGCTTGCCCTCAAGGCTGTTGAGCATGGCGGTTTCTTCACCGCAGACATAAGATCCAGCACCCATGCGGACTTCAATGTCAAAATCCTTGCCCGATCCTTTGATATTCTGTCCGAGCCATCCGGCGGCGCGGGCATTAATCAGGGCTTCGGTGAGAATTTCCCGGCACAGGGGATATTCCGAGCGCAGGTAGATATAGCCTTCGGTGGCTTCGACGGCCAACCCGGCAATGATCATGCCTTCGATCAGGCAATAGGGGTCGCTTTCCATCAAAATCCGGTCGGCGAATGTGCCACTGTCGCCTTCGTCGGCGTTACAGCAGATATATTTTTGAGTGGCGGTTGCCCCCAGCACCGTATTCCATTTGATGCCCGTGGGAAAAGCTGCGCCGCCGCGTCCGCGCAGGCCACTGGCAGTGACCTGATCGACGATCTGTTGCGGCGTCATTTCAAGGGCGTTTTGCAATCCCTGAAAGCCGTTGTTGTTCTGATAATCTTCCAGAGATAGGGCGTCGATCAACCCGCATCGCTCAAAGGTTAGCCGATCCTGTGTTTTCAGATAGGCAATATCCGCTGTTGGCCCCTGATAAAGGGCATGCTCGCCGCCGGACAGAAAACCCGCATCGAATAATCCGGGGACGTCTTCGGCTGTGACATTGCCGTACGCGATACGGCCCTTGGTCGTGACGACTTCAAGCAGAGGTTCCAGCCAACTCATCCCCCATGAGCCGTTGCGGATAATCTCCACCTCCAGACCTCGTTTTTCGGCTTCGGCCAGCAAGGCAAGGACAAGCTCATCGGCACCTAGTGACAAGGCCGTGGTTTCCAAAGGCACATATAGGGTAACAAGATCGGTCATGGCGCAACCTTTTTAAACAGCATGTCAAAACGGTCTTCGCTCACGCGGCCATGAGCTTTGCCATCCAGTGTGATATTGGGTGATACGGCGCAATTGCCCAGACAGTAAACCGCTTGCAGGGTAAAATGCCCGTCATGGCTGGTTTGGCCCAATGTGATGCCAAGCATTTCCTCGGCATGTTGTGTCAGGGCGCGGCTGCCGCGGGCCTGACAGGATTCGGCCTGACAGATTTGGATGATATGCTGACCCGCAGGGGCGCTTGTGAAATCATGGTAGAAGCTTTTGACGCCGTAAACTTCCGCGCGGGACAGATTAAAGGCGTTTGCCAACAGGTCGTAGCTTTCCGCCGGGATATAGCCGAAAGCATGTTGAAGCCCGTGTAGGGCTTCCATCAGGCCCCCTTTTCGGGTCGCATGAAGGTCAATTATCTCACGGGCTTCTTTCCCATCCCATATGGCTTCTTCCATATGGGGCTTGTCACTTGTCATTTGTGGCACGTAGAATCCTTTGCAAATATATATATCGCTATGGCATTCTAGTGCCATTTTGAGGTCTGTACAATCAATGTCACGTAAGATTTACATTGCAGACTGNNAAATGACAATATGTTTATATATNTACANAGTNTTTCTATGTGGAAATAGAAANNANGCGATTATCNTAATGTTTGCTGGNNCCNGTACTGCCTATTCCGGTNTCNGAACGGACAAGCTGTTCATCAAACCGGGCTATTTCNTTTGCTGCNCGNGGTGTNTTGTCCAATATNGAGAATAACCAGATGGCGGCAAAGGCCAGTGGCATGGAATAAAANGTNGGATACATATGNGGATAGATAGGCTCNGCATTGCCCAGAACAGAGGTCCAGACTCCCGGCCCCAGTATGATCAGNCCAATNGANAGGACCAGACCNACAATGGCCCCGGCNACNGCNCCTGTGGTGGTCATTTTNGACCAATACATGGACATGATCAGGATCGGGAAATTCACACTGGCGGCAATGGCCAGCGCCAGTGAGGCGACAAAGGCCACATTCTGATGCTCAAAGGCGATGCCCAGCACAACCGCCACCGCGCCGAGCNCAAAGGTGGCTATGCGNGAGACTTTGATTTCCTGGGCANTGCTGACCGGNCCTGTTTTGAAGGTCTTGGCATAAAGATCATGGGCAATGGTNGCGGCTCCGGCCAANGTCANACCAGCAACAACCGCGAGNATGGTTGCAAAAGCNACNGCNGACATAAAGCCCAGCATCAAGTCGCCGCCCATATAATGGGTCAGATGCAGGGCNACCATATTACCGCCGCCGAGAATATTTCCGNCTGCGTCATGATAATCCGGGTTGTTCATGACAAAGGTCANGGCNCCAAAACCGATGATAATGATCAGGATATAGAAATAACCCATCAGTCCGGTGGCGACAAAAACCGACTTGCGGGCGTCTTTGGCATCTTTCACCGTGAAAAAACGCATCAGGACATGAGGCAGTCCCATAATGCCGAACATCATGGTCAGCGCGATGGAAATAATCGCGACCGGGTCGGTCATCCACAGGCCCGGTGCCATAATGGCGGTGCCTTTGGGGTGAACTTCTGTGGCACTGGCCAACAGCGCATTAAAATTGAAATCAAAGCTTTTGATCACCATGAAGGCAATGAAGCTGCCCCCGATCAAGAGCAAAATCGCCTTGATCAGTTGGACCCATGTGGTGGCCAGCATGCCGCCGAAGCTGACATAACAGATCATCAGGAAACTAACCAGAACCACCGCATAGACATAATCCACTCCAAACAGAAGTTGAATCAGCTTGCCCGCCCCGACCATCTGGGCGATCAGGTAAAAGATCACGACGGACAGGGAACCGATGGCNGAAATAATGCGGATTGGTTTTTTCTCCAACCGATAAGACACCACATCAATGAAGGTATAGCTGCCCAGATTACGCAGCCGTTCGGCAATCAGGAACAGGATAANCGGCCAAGCCGCCATCACTCCGACCGCGAGGATCAGNGCATCAAAGCCAAAACCGTAAATGGCCCCGGTAATGCCAAGGAAGGTCGCCGCTGACATGAAATCCCCGGCAATGGCGGTGCCATTCTGCCACGGCTTGATNCCGCCGCCNGCCGCATAGAAATCATCTTTGGTTTTGGTATTGCGNGCCGCCCACCATGTGATGCAGAGGGTGGCTGAGACAAAGATAAAAAACATGATGATGGCGATGGTGTTGATCGGTTGCTTTTCCACGTCGCCCAAATCCATGTCTCCGGCGGCAAAGGCCATGCCGGGGGTGGTGATTGCGACCAACAGGCTTAAAATACCAAATTTATTCATAGCCCAGATCTTTCAGTAATTCCTGTTTCAGGACATCAAAATTCCGATTGGCCCACCAGGTATAAATACCGGAACAGACCATGCCGCTGATGATCACCATAACGGCGATCAAAATACCGTATGTGATGCTGCTATCCTGTGTNAGGGGGCGGGACATGAGCCCCGGNGCATANCACATGCCAAGGACATANACGGCATANCCCAAAGTGATNATCAGGCNAAACANNANGTTGAACCGNCNNCGGGCGCGGATAAGCTGTTTAAATTTGGGGTGGGCAAGACATTCTTCGGTTTTGGAGTGTGACATGAATATTCCCGATATTTTGATTTTTATGCCGGGGTTTTTTTAAGGCTTCCCCGATGTTGTCTTTTATACGTTATTACAGACGGTGACGCTAAGTCAAAAATTAAGGGGCTTTNCAGCCCCTTAAAATATAGTTTTACATCATATTCGCTTTAGAAAGTGGCGGTTCCGGTCACACCAAAGGTCCGGGGTGCGCCCCATACGCCGATTGTGCCGGGCCCTATGAAGTAAGAATGGGCAACATAAGCCTCATTAGTTAGGTTCTTCGCCCATAGAGCAACCTTGAACCTATCATCCGGTGCCGTCCAAGTGATCGTACCATTCAGCAATGTTTTTGCTTGGTTGATCGTTTGGGCTGCGGTGACAAAGTCATTATGGGATTCGCCTGTATGGGTCAGTTGAGCGTTGAAATTCAACATACCCGTATCATTACCCAATTCCACATCATAATCCGCGCCAATATTAAAGGAATGCTTTGGCGCTTGACGCAGTGTTAGGCCGGAGAAATCCACGAGACCACTTGACAACTCAAACTTCAAATCCTTGGCTTCAGTATCCAGATAACCATAACTACCGCTTAGGGTAAACTCATCGGTAACGGCCCATATCAGGTCAACTTCAAAGCCCATGATATCTGCAGAACCAATATTAGTGGTTTGGAAAGACCCAAACGCTGAGCCGGCGACCGGACCAAAGCGTACGACTTGCATGTCGGTATAATCCATAAAGAAAGCCGCCGCATTCAAGCGTACCATGCCGTCTGCTAAATCGCTTTTAAAGCCGATTTCATAGTTGATTACGCCTTCTGGTTTAACCACAACGGATGCCGCAGTTTTAACACCCTGAGATCCGGCAAAACCACCGGATTTATAGCCTGTGGAGACCGTACCAAAGATCATTATATTTTCATTGGGACGATACTGAAGGGATGCCATCGGAGAGAAATCATCCCAGCTTGCCTCAGGGTTAACTCTAAAGGTCTCGGCAATGATACCCAGTGATCCACCAACGCCGTCACAGGCTGCAAAATTGGCAAACCCTGCCGCAGCCCGGTCCACTTCATCCATGCCGCAGTTCACAGCCGTTGCCACATAATCTTTTTTATCATGGGAATAACGTCCGCCAACAAGCAAGGACCATTGATCGGCAAAGTCCCACTGAGCCTGTCCGTAAAGGGCGTAAGATGTGGACTTGTTNTCTGTGCGGGTATATTCGTTACCGACAACGACCTGTCCGGTGGCGACCGTGTTACGTTCGATCTTGAATTGTTCCGTCCGGTCAGTTTTTTCGGTGAAGAAATAAGCACCGACAACAAAACCAAGATTACCNTCNAATTCTGATGTCCAACGCAATTCCTGTGAGAATGTATCAACTTCTTCATCAATAACATCATTCACGTCAGAACCAAAAACACCAGCATCTAGGTCAAATCCACCGCCCAGAGGCGCGCCCACGGATGGCATCGCCCAATGGGTTTCAACGGTGCGGTAAGCGGTAATAGTTGTNAGCGTACCTTTATCGAAGGTAATATTACCTGTCAGGCTGGTGCCGATAACTTCACGCTTTGAAAAACCTTCGATAGGAGACGCAGACGTTTGTGGGCGATTTGCGCCCAATGTTTCTGCGGTGCCAACATAATCAAAAGTGCCAGCGGCCGGGTTATTCACAAACGGGAAGCGTCCCTGACTGTCACGGTCATCATCCAGATAATCAGCGGATAAAATCCATTCGCTACTGTCCAGATCTAGTCTTACTTGACCGCGTATGGAAATCTGATTCTCATCATTCAGGTCTTTGTTCAACAATGTATTGCGAACATAACCATTATGTTTGCGGTAATTGGCAACGACTTTAGCGGAAAGGGTATCTGTAATGGGTCCGGTAACAAGTCCCTGAATACGCAGGGTTCCTTCGTTACCGCCCGTAACCGCCAGTTTCGCGCCAAATTCATCGGAAGGCTTCTGTGTTACAACAGAAATGGCCCCGCCAATGGTATTACGACCAAAGAGCGCGCCCTGTGGTCCTTTAAGAATCTCAATCCGNTCTAGATCGAACATGTCGAAATTAACACCTGCGCCCCGGCCAATATATACGCCGTCAAGGAACAGAGCNACAGAGTTATCAAGACCAGCCCCATCATCAAAGGACCCAACGCCGCGCATGGAATAGAGCGCCTGACCCGGTGCAAATTCAGAATATTGCATGCCCGGCACGCTGTTGGCGATACCGTCGGCATCATGGATATCTGCTTTAGAGATTTGATCCATACCCAACACAGCAACGGAGATCGGCACATCTTGTACATTTCTTTCCCGCAGGGTTGAGGTCACAATGATCTCATCAATTCTAATGGATGATGTGGTGTCATCGGCGGCCTGCACCTGTGCCGGTGTCAGGATTGCCAGCATGGCAACGCCCGATAACATATGATTTGTAATCTTGGATTTCATGGATTAACTCCCGTTCTATATTATGACTAATTGATTTTTATATTTATATGCGGTCTCGCCCTTTTTTATGAGCCGCAATACCCTATTCAACGAGGGGCAAACAAAACCCCTCAGTTTTTTTTAATCTTTTTTTAAGAATTGGGAAAAATCAGAAATTGAGTGTGATGGTCAGACCATAGGTGCGCGGGGTGCCGAACAGGGCGTAATCATTGCCGCCCAAGACATACAGGTGGGTGATATATTCTTTATCCATCAAATTCTTGGCCCAAAGAGTCGCTTCCCAGAAATTGTTGGCGGACTCATAAGCGATGGAGGCATCCACCAGATCAAAGGCGGGTTGGATGGTGACGCTATTGTCTGGTTCGCGAAAGCTTTCGCCCTGATAGCGGTAATCGGCCCGGAAGCGTAGGCGACCTTCGTAAAAAGGCCGTTCATAATAGACGGCCAGATACAGTGAATGGCGCGGAGCTTGACGTAGGGTGTTGCCGGTGAAATCCTGACCTGACTGGTCATGAAAATCGCCGTATGTGGCGTCCAGATAGGCATAGGAACCAGAAAACTCCAGTCCTGGGACAGGTTTTAGAGCGAATTCAACTTCGACCCCCTTCAGACCCGCGGAGGCAGCGTTGCTGGTCTGAAAGACGCCAAAATTGCCCTGTGTCTTGAACTGAACAACCTGCAAATCCCGGTAATCGGAATAGAACCCCACCAAATTCAGCCGAAGGCGATCCTCAAGCCATTGGGATTTATAGCCGATTTCATAATTCCATACGGATTCCGGGTCGATGGTCCGTCTGGCCAGATCAAGGGTGGATGGCGCGCCCTGAAAGCCGCCACTTTTATAGCCCCGCGATATGCTGGCATACCACATTATGTCATCACTCTGTTGCCAGGACAGCACAAAATTGGGCGAGAAATCGGTCCAGCTTCCGGTATTTTGCAGGATAAAATCCTCGACCAGTACGATTTGAGCGCCATTGCTGATATTTTGCTGGTTCATCTTTTTGGTTTCATAGGTCAGCCGCGCGCCAAAGGTCAGATTTATCTGATTTGTCAGGCTGTATGTGGCCTCACCAAAGGCGGCAAAGCTGTTGGTTTTATTATTTTGGTCCGTGGTGGAGTGCCGGGTGGGGAAGATAAAATTCTCAATACGGTGGGTATGTTCATACAAATAATACAGACCCGCTACATATTTCAGTCGGGCTTCATCCGGTGAAATCCAGCGAAATTCCTGTGAAAACTGGGCGTGTCGCTCATTCACATTGGAATTTACTTTCTGATCGGTGAGGGACGACGGCAGGCCAGTGGAATCTTCCAACCAGGAAAAGCGGGTCTTGCGATAGGCGGTGATGGACAGCAGTTCACCGTAATTTCCCTGTCGGCTGATCCGGCTGCTCAAACCCCATATGGTCCGGTCTGTAAAGCCCAGATCACTGTTGATGGCATTGCGCACATTGCCGCCCAGATCATTCAACAAATCCGTTGGCAGTATTGTTTCTCCAGTGGGCAATCCGTCCGGCCCCAACAGCCGCACCGGCACCCGTCCGATCACGGGAATACGGCCCGTGCTTTCCAGATTGTCCCGGTTGTAATCCGCGTTCAGGTCGATTTGCATCCGGTCATTCAAGCGGAATAATAATTTTCCCCGGCCCGACCATGTATTTTCATCATTTTGTTTGATGCCGGGTAGAAAAAGGCTTTTTTGCCAGCCTTCACGTTTGCGGGAATGAAAGGCCAGTTTGGCCAGAAGCTTATCCTCAATAAGCGGACCACTGATCACGGAACGGATATCAACGCGGTTATAATTGCCAAGGGTGGCTTCCAGTTCGCCGGTCAGCTGTTCGGTGGGCGGCCTGCTGGTGACATTGATGGCTCCGCCAATGGCGTTCTTGCCATAAAGCGTTCCCTGCGGCCCGCGGATGACCTCAATGCGTTCAAGGTCATGGAAATTCATATTGATGGCGGTAATTCGGCCCACATAAACATCATCAATGAACATGACAATGGAATTATCCAGCGCCGCCCCGTCATCATTGGACCCGACACCGCGCATATGGATGGTGGGTTGGCCGATGCTGTAGCGGGCCACGGTCAGGCCGGGAATGCGGGTGCCGACATCTTCAATATTATGAATACGGGCCTCGCGGATCAGGGGTGGTTTTATCACTGATACGGCCACGGGGACTTTCTGCATATTGCTGCGTCGGCGCAGAGAGGTGACGACAACCTCATCAACGGTTGCGATGTCTTCAAGGTCATCATCGTCTTCCGGCAGCAGGTCTTTGTCATCGGTTTTGGCCGTGGGGTCTGCATCCTGTGGCCGGTAGATCCGGTGAAATGGAAATGGTTTTCGGATCACTATAGGCAAAGCCGAGATTCGTGCCTTTAAGTAATATCTTCAGGGCGACACCGGGATACATATGTCCGGTCAGTTCTTGGGATATTTTGCCGTTGGTATCTTTTTTGCGCACCAATAGGGATAAATTTGCCTGTGCGCCAAAATCCAGCAGGGCCGTGGACAGCGGCTGGGTTATAATATGGAAATCTTTTTTGATGGCCCGTGATCCAGACAGGGCATAAGAATGTCCGCCTGTCCCCAACATGAGGACAAGGACCAGAAACGCGCCCAGCGCACGAATAGGAATAAACCCGACAAATATTTGTCGCATTCCCTAAAACACCTCCCATAAAATTATTTTTGGGTACTATACAATATTATTATTTGTTGGGATAGAGATAGATGAGATCTTTGGAAACGGGACGCGCGGTCATGTTAAACGTTGTCTCAAGGGCCTTCAGCGTTGCGGCCCTGTCCTCTATTTTTAGAATGGCTACCACTTCAATATCATTCAGGGCCGGGTCGCCAATGCGGATTTCCCCGTCATAATAGCGGTTAATATCCTGAATCACTTCTTTAAAGCTTTCCCCGTTATAGATCAGCTTCCGATCCCGCCAGGCGAGTGTGGCGGCGCTATCCACGGTAATTGCCACATTATCCACCGCATCATCGCCAAGGACNAATTTNTGATTGGGNGTCAGNGTNGCGTCNGGGGACCATGTGGCATCTGGCCCTGTCATACGGTCTGTCATATGGCCATAATCCACCACGGCAACGGCNCCTTCCAACAGGGTNACGTCACTGCTGTTGCCCCGGTGGCGGACGTTGAATTTGGTGCCCAGAACCCGGATGAGACCGCCCGTGGTTTCCACGAAAAAGGGCCGATCTTTATTCTTTGTCACTTCAAAGAAAACTTCGCCGCGTTCCAGATAGACAATCCGCCGATCCTGTTGCATATCAACCCGGATTTCCGAATTGGTATTGAGCACCAGATGGGAGCCATCCTCCAGAATAATATCCGCCAGTTCGCCGACNTGCGTGGAATGATGGTCCATCAGAAAAACATCACCNTAGCGGACGCCGATAATACTAATGACCAGAAAAGCGANNGAGGCGGCGATCAGGCGCGNCGACCATCCGTGGCTTTTGGGNTTTTTGGCCGGGTTATTTTCTTTTTGAGCGGTTTTGCGGGCCTTATGCTCCGCCAGAGAGGTCACAGAAGGTTTCGTTTCCAGAACAGGAAGACCATCCCAAAATCCGCCAATTTCNGCATAGGCTTCCTGATGCANGGNGCTTTGGCTGATCCATTGCACGAACGCNTGCCCCCGGCAGTCCGATATTTCATCGGCGCGCATCAGGACAAACCATTCGGTGGCTTCATCAAGCAAATTATCGTCTATTATCTGTTCCGTCATCTTCTGTATCTTTATTCCGCTACGTACCATTAACGGTTCGCCAGTCGGACCCCTCAATTTTTTTTACTTTAATTTGCGTCTTAGATGCTTAAGTGTCTGTATCATATATTTTTCTACCATACTAATGGAAACGTCCAAAGCCCCTGCAATCTCGCCGTATTTCATATGTTGTTCCCGGTGCATCAGGAACGCCCGGCGGCATTTATCCGGCAATTCNTCCAACGCTTGATAAATGATGTCCAGTTCCTGCCGTGCGGCCACTTGGCGGTCCGGGGGAATGACCTCGCTCAGGCTTGCCGTGCCGATCTCGANACCGCTGATCACTTCGCGGATATATTTTGTGTGATGTTGACCTTTGCGTTGTCGGTCAATNATGATGTTGGTGGCCGTCCGATACAGNTAGGCCCGGGGNTTTTCCATATCGCCAAGGCCTTCNTGATGGATCAATTTTTGAAAGGCTTCCTGAAGCACATCATGGGCATCTTCCTTATTCTGCGTTTTATGCAGCAGGAATCTGAGGAAACCTTCATGGTTATCCTGATACATGCGCTCAATGAATGATTTGTGTTCTTTTTTCATAAATGTCCACAGGGCCTTTGCCAACCCNNTAAAATATAGGNNTTTTNCGGCTGTTTTCAAGCATATTCACGGCAANGGTTGATAAAATTCTACGTTAGTGTAGAATTAAGCGGTATTTGTACTTAATTAATAAGGAAATTGAAAATGAGTCTCCTGCCCGCTTTGAACCCGATCCTGCTCAACCCCGCTCGGAAAATGCCAAAATCCATTGCCATCATTGGGGCCGGAACCATTGGTCCTGATATTGGATATTATCTGAAAAGCGCGCTNGCNGATNTGACGCTGGTNNTGATCGANATTAANCCGCAGGCCTTGGAAAANGCCTTGGCCCGGATTGATGCCTATGTGGAAAAGGGATTGAAACGTGGTAAATTGACAGAAGCCCAAGCCAAAGCTGTGCGTCANAATCTGGTGACCTCCACGGATTATGCNGCCNTGAAGGATTGCGACTGGATATTGGAAGCNGCCACGGAAGATTTGGCGNTGAAACGGAAAATATTTTCTGAGATTGAGGCCAATGTCCGGCCCGATGCNCTGATTACGTCTAATACCAGNTCNCTGCCTGCGGAACGGTTATTTTCCCATCTGGATCACCCGGAACGGGCCACNGTNACCCATTTCTTTGCCCCGGCGTTCCAGAATCCGGTGGTTGAAGTGATTGACTGGGCGGGGGCCGATCCACAGCTTGGTGAATATCTGCGCTGGTTCTTTGGCATGACCGGAAAAGTGCCGATGATCACCACCGATGCGGTGTGTTTNATGCTCGANCGGATATTTGACAATTGGTGTAATGAGGCGGCGTTGCTGCTGGATATTGCCAGCCCGGCGGAAATNGACAGTGTGGCNATGGAACTGGTTCATGCCGGACCGTTCTTTGTGTTGAACTTGGCCAANGGCAANCCGATTATNGTGGAAACNAATACAGTACAGGCCGCGGATGAGGGTGATCATTACACCCCCGCAACNATATTTNACGANGTNGANANATGGGAAACCAACCCGCCCGGATCACCGGTGCCTGTGGACGGCGATATTGCCCAGACCATTCGCGACCGCTTGCTGGGGATTCTCTTTTCNCAGACGGTTGATATCATGGACCGGAATATTGGGTCGGCGGCGGACCTTGATCTGGGNTGCTGTCTGGCNTTTGCCTTTAANAAAGGNCCNCTGGAATTAATGAGGGATTATGGTNCGGAAGAAGTCGGNCGTATTNTGGCNAAATTTGCNGATTACAAGCCGGGGATGCCCCAACCGAAAAAACCGATCGGGGANTATCTGGACTTTCACCGNTATATTCTGGTGGATGATGTGGANGGGGCNAANGTNATCACCCTGCGNCGNCCNGAAGCCATGAATGCGCTNCATGATCAGATGACNGATGAAATTCTGTCNGTGATCAAACGNCATGAGAATGACCCNNANGTTAAAGGCTTTNTNATCACCGGATATGGTATTCAGGCCTTTTGTGCCGGGGCCGATATTGGGAAATTCCCCGCCATGCTGGGGGATAAAGCGCAAAGTGTTGATTATGCCAAGGGCTGTTCGCGATTATTGGTTCATCTGGATCAATGCCCGAAACCTGTTGTGGCTGCGCTGAACGGTTTGGCCTTGGGCGGGGGACTGGAACTGGCCACCCGTTGTCATGCTTTGGTGGCGCGGGATACGGCATGGATGCAATTGCCGGAAGTGACCCTTGGTATTGTGCCGGGTATCGGGGCTATGGTCATCCCTTACCGCCGTTGGCCACATGCGGCGGATGTTTTTAACCGCATGTTGACTCGTGCCGAAAAACTGACCGCGCAGGTCGCTCATGAAATAGGGATGATTGCAGAGCTTGTCGATGCGCCACAGGATTTGATCCCCGCCGCGTTGCGTCAATTGGATAATCTGGCAGGTAGCCGACATCAAATCACCGACAGTCCGGTTGATATCGTCGCCTTTGCACCGTCCGATGGCACCTCTGTCACGGGGCAGGTTTTGAGTGGTGAAATCATTGACATCATTGAAAAAACTGTGGCGGCTGCGGCTGCGGCATCCTCACTGAATGCGGCGCTGGAAGTTGGCTATCAGGCCTTTGGCGATAGCGCTTGTACTGCCGCCGCCCGAGAAGGTATTTCCGCTTTTTCAGAACGTCGCAAGCCGGATTTTAAAACGACAGGTTAGGGCGTATCAGGCGGTTTCGATACCGTCCAGAATAATATTGGTAAAATGCCGGGCGATTTGCTCAAGGGAGAGTTCTCCGTCCGGCCGATACCAACTGGACAGGCTATTACACAGTCCTAATATGGAATAGGCCAGCATTTTCGGCGGGGTTGGGGAGCGTATCTCCTGACAGGCGCAGGCGTGACTGATGAGGCTTATCCAAC
>JAESPY010000067.1 GCA_016765435.1 Emcibacter sp. | reverse complement strand
CCAAAATAATTCTAAGGCGCAGGACTTTCAANTTAATCCCCAGNGTTTGCGCGGTTTCATCGCCGAGGCTACAGGCATCAAGTCCCTGATGAACGCCCCACATCAANAGCCACCCNNCAAGNATAAACGGGCCGGAAAGGCTGATATCCATCATNGTGCGGTTCTCAAGCGAGCCTAANAGCCACATNATCATATCTTGTANAGAGGATGGNTTNGGTGCAAAATTCATNGCCANCGCCATNGCCGCCGTNGCAAGGGANCTGATCCCGATGCCCACAAGGATCAGGGTGAGAACACTGCTGTCCCGGCTTGAAACAAACATCAAAACNGATGTTGCAAGCAACGCCCCGCCCATAGACAGGAATTGAACAGACAAGGGAAAAATTGCCCCTAGACCAAAATAGATGGCAATCACAGCCCCAAGCCCGGCACTCGACGAGACCCCGATCACACCGGGGTCCGCAAGGGGATTACGAAAAAGCCCCTGNAANGCCGCCCCGGAAAGCCCAAGGGACGCGCCAACCATCATACCCAGAAAAACCCGCGGCANACGAAGTTCCAATACAATAATTTCTGTACTCTCGTTCGCCCGGCCAAGCAAAGCAGAAAAGACATCCGCCGTTTCAAGGGATACCGTNCCGATAAANAGAGAGNAAAAACCAAGGACAACCATGATNACAAGCANAAANAAAATCAGCATNTTNCGCCCGAAAGCCGTATCTAATGCCATTCTTCCACCCTTTCACGAATATATTCTGCGGCCTCAAGCGTGAAAATTCCNTTNCAAGACAGATAACGTCCCGGCACCAGTATGGTGGGGATTGTGCTCATCATTTCTTTTATCCGTCCGTGACGCCCAATGCTCCAATTTGCAATACGCGGGTTATCAAGATCAAAAAAACTGCCAATGATAATATCNGGNGGNTTATGAACCAGCGCCTCCAATGGAAAAGCTTGCCAGCCNTTCAGNCCNAGTTCCCCCGCCACNGTNCGCANCCCGGCAAGCCGCAGCATATCATCCACAAACGTCCCCACACCCGCCGTGGTTCCGCTTGGNGTGATATAAACNGCACGCAGGGCCAGTGCGGGTTTCTGGCGTATATTTTCAAGCCGCACGCCATGCGCCGCAATCAATTTCTCTGCCAGTCCTTCCTGATCCAGTGCNTTGCCCACAAGNCGCAGGTTTTTATAGAGCATCTCCGCGCCACTGCCATAAAGCGGGCTGACCACCGGAATATGCGCTCTTTTCAANATATNGAGAAATTTTTGCCCGCCCCAATAGCGGATCACCAGATCGGGATTCATATGAAGCACTTCTTCGGCCGTCGCCCCAAACTGAGGAATCCCCTGCGCCCGGTCCACATAGAAAGAATGGCTTTGTGTTGCATCGCGCGACAGGGCCATAATCTGGTCCCGGTCGGCGAGGCTCAAAATAAACTGGTCGGCACAATAATCCAGGGAGACCACATTCTCCACAGCCAAGGCCGGAGGACAAGGGGCCGCCATCACAAGAAGAAANCCTATGATCCTTCCGAAGGTGGCCACATTGGGCCACCTCCCGTCAAGGAGCATTAGAATGTTCCCCTCAAACCGACGAAAGCAGACCTGTCCGGTGTGCCGTAGCCTGAAATCTGCTGATATTCCTTATCGAACANATTATCAATCCGGCCAAAGACTGTGATATTCTCGGTAATATCATAAGATGCCCGAAGATCAACCCGGACCCAACCATCCACACCAGCAGAAAAACCGCGGGGCACTTCCTTACCATTATAGGTAACACGCGCCGATAAATTCAGCTCATCCATTGCCTGCCACGCGATTTGTCCAAAAGCGGCATGGGCCGGGATGCGTTCAAGCTTTTCCCCCGTGTCGCTGTCTATGGTATCGGTNTAGGTATAGTTTGCCGTTATATTAACCAACTCGTGGACCTGTGCATCAACGGAAAATTCCACCCCTTTGGACCGAACGGCATTGATATTATTGTACCCGGCAGNAAAATCNAAATCGATCATATTTTTAATATTCTGCTGGAAATAAGTCGCCATTAAAGTCAGCCTTCCGTCCAGAAGACTTTGTTCGATGCCTGCGTCCCAACCATCTGATTCTTCCGGTTTCAGGGACGCATTAGGCTCGGTCAGGCCACAATATCCGCAAATATAGGTCAGTTGAAAAACGGACGGCGCCTTAAAGCCTTCGCCCCAAGTNGCAAACAGGCGCGTGCCTGAATCAGAAATCTGATAAGACGCAGTCAGGCGGGGCGTTACCGTNTCACCATACTGGTTATGATGATCATAACGTAATCCTCCGGTAAGGGTCAGATTCTCAATCCCCTGAAAGCTTACCTCCGAAAACAGACTGTCGATGTTAAATTTCTGATCTGAAAGGGTGGAAACTTTCGTTTCTTCATGCTGTGCGCCAAAGGAAATACCAATGTCATCGCTGAACGTGTAACGTCCGAAATAATCAATATTCAGACGCCGTCCTTCGGCAAGGTAACTTTCCACGCCATTGCTTTCATTGCGCCTATCCGTTGTGGAATATTCAAAGGAAAGGCTGTTCTTGAAGCGTCCGTCCAAAAGTTTCGCATGGATGCGTCCGGCAACCATAAATTCTTTGGTCGTGCCAACTTCATCCCCATCTGCCGGGCCAAAACTATCATAATCATTCTCGCTGTCTGAATAACGNCCAATGATTTCTGTTGTGATAACCTCAGAGACACGGGCCGTTACTTTGCCCTGAAATGTGATGTTATTATAACCGTCTTCTTCCACATTACCGTCATTTTCTTCCGCCTTTGAAATACCATCGGTGGTGATGCCGCTAGCAGAAAAATTGAATTTGACTTTATCCGTTCCGCCGCGAAGCGTTGCGCCGCCCCGGAAAGTTCCAAAAGAGCCGCTCTCAACAAACATACTGCCGCCAAGGCCCTTACCGCCCGATTTGGTGATCACGTTAATCACTCCACCAATNGCATCAGAGCCATAAAGAATGGATTGCGGCCCACGCAACACTTCAATGCGTTCAATACCATTCGGGTCAAGGTTGGCAAAATTAAACCCGCCGCCCGTTCCGCTCACATCATTGACCTGTACACCATCAATCAAGATCACGGTCTGGTCCGATGACGCCCCCCTGATCCGGATCGAAGATGACCCGCCGAAAGTGCCATTCTGATTCAGAGAAAGCCCCGGAACACTTTGCAAGACATCCTGCACAAACACATTCTGGGATTTAATCAGATCATCGGCACTGATCACGGTAATACTGCTGCCAATATTGGACAGGGGTTGTTCGTAACGTGATGCGGTGACCACTGTTTCTTCCATGCTATCCGCCAGGGATACCGTCGGTAAAGTAAAGGGAATTAGGGCAAAAATAGATATTCTGTATTTCATGGGACTACGCCTCCATTTATAAATTACACTATAAATTGTGAGGAGTTTTTGATGACACTCCGCACAAAGCAACAAGTGTTACCTGTACGGATATTCCGCTCTGATCCATTATCCCGACAGACAGATAGGGCAACTAGATGGCAGGTTTCCTGACTTATGGTTCTACGTTTATTTTTCACCTTCCCGGAAAAATCCAGTGGTATTTGAAAAACAAACTTACCAATTACAGTTGCGGGCACAGTCACGGATTTTTTACCGTGTTCCCTTTTACCCCTAAAGCGGGCACCATCTATGTGGAAAGTATATATTGAAAAAAATTGTGCAATGCAAGAAGTAAAAGTTAAGGGGCTTTTACAACCATGACCAGTTGCCAAAAACGGTTTGTTTATAAAATGGCCTTTCCGGCAAACTGAAGGTTCAGCAGAATACCCATACCTTGGAAGTAAAAGTCCTCCATGCCAAGATTGGACAATTGACAATGCTCGCGAAGCAGACGGAACGCCACCTTTCGTCCGAAGCCTCCAACCGATTGAGACTCGAAGGCGGAAAGAAATGGTAGTGGCCGCCAATATTAATCTGAGCATCGTCGCGCAATGCCGTCTGTTGTCAATCAGCCGATCGAGCTGGTATTATACCCTGAAAGACGAAAGCCCTCTTAATTTAAAGCTGATGTGTCTGATTGATGAACAATTCCTCGCCACGCCCTATTATGGCTCCCGCCAGATGGCACCGCACTTGCGAAGACAAAGATATTGATGCCGCCCATAAAAGAATTAATGATTTTTATTTATATCTGGTTTCGTTAGCTCCAAAGGTTCAATAGATAACCTGCTCAGTCCTGCCTGGGACCTCTTATGGCTAAATATTTACGATCCGTGCCCCTAAGCGACTGCATCGCGTTTAAATTCTTCCGTGCAACGTACTCTTTACCCATTGCGCCTTCTATGGGCCCTTCCGCCATGTTCGCTTTGTCTGGATTTTGATATACTACCAGCCTTAGCCCTAGCGCGCGCCTGTGCTGCCGTGGGTTTAGATTTTATGCCCTTAACGGCTTTTTTCGCTTTTCTTTTCTTTGCACCTTCACTCAAGCTCATCTAAACACCCTTCTCAATTTCATTTCCAATAATCATCATGGATGATGGCCGTATTAATACAATCCTCAACGAAGATCAAATTCTGCAATAAAAAGCAGTAACTTGCCGATGGACTTTCTGCGGTAAAATTACATTTCTAAATAGGCATCTGTTAACACCAAATTCTAGGTTTGTTATAACAGATTACTCTCCATTTTTACCAAGAAAGTCCAAGCTGGATATGTGCGCTCTCACGGCATAAATAATTTGCCATTAAATGTCTCTTTGATTAACTTCAGTTTACTTTGACAAAGCCCTTATTGTTGCAATTCCCGCGCCTTATGTAGTTTCTTATAGCTTTCAATCAATTTCAGATGTTTATCTAATCCTTCCAGCTTCATACTCGTCTTCGTTAAGCCGGAAAATTTAACATGCCCCCTCACAGATCCCAGCACATTTTCCATGACTTGCACGCCGTACATTCTGGTGAGGTTTGGGATATAATCATCGATATCCAAATCATCATCAATTGTAATATCTAGCACCGCGCTGAGTGCCCGATAAAATAAAACACGTTCCACTGTATTATCATTAAAGTTTAAGAAGTCAGCTATGATCTCTTTGGCTTCTTCATATTGTTCCAAGACTAAATAAATCAGGATTTTTAGTTCACCAATATCCAACCGGCCCCAAACCGTAGTATCATCAAGTTCTATGCCGATTAAGCTTGATATTACAGTATAATGATCCAGTTCTGACTCTTCAAAGCGTGTCAGTAAATCTTCAAGCTCGCCGTCCGTTAAGGAATGAATGTTTAAAATATCTTCTCTGAATATCAGTGCTTTATTAGTATTATCCCAAATCAAATCCTCTGTTGGGTAAACTTCTGAATAACCTGGCACCAATATCCGGCAAGCCGTCGCCCCAAAGTCTTCATAGGTCGCGACATACACCTCTTTCCCAAGGTCTGCGAGGATCGTCATGAGACATTCAGTTTCTTCCTCAGTCGTGCCACTAAAGTCCCATTCGCAAAACGCATAATCCTGTTTCGCGCTAAAGAACTTCCAAGATATAACGCCGGTTGAATCAATGAAATGCTCAACAAAATTACTTGGCTCACTCACAGCATGGCTATTAAACGTCGGGGGCGGCACGTCATTTAGGCCTTCGAAACTGCGGCCCTGTAATAATTCAGTGAGGGACCGTTCCAGCGCCACTTCAAAACTGGGGTGCGCTCCAAAGGACGCAAAAACACCGCCTGTTTTCGGGTTCATTAAGGTCACACACATGACAGGGAACTTGCCCCCCAAAGACGCATCCTTAACCAAAACCGGAAAGCCTTTATTTTCCAGTTCCTCGATACCTGCCAAAATATGGGGGTATTTTGCGAGAATTTCTTTTGGCACATCGGGCAGAATGATCTCTTCCTCGATAATTTGTCGTTTGATGGCGCGTTCAAATATCTCAGATAGGCATTGTACCTTTGCTTCATACAAAT